>CAYZZR010000097.1:0-8108 GCA_964482775.1 uncultured Tissierella sp.
TAACTTCTGCTCTTGTTGGTCTAGGATTTCTAATCATAGAATCAAGCATTTGAGTTGCGGTTATAACAGGCTTACCTACCATATTACATTTTCTAATAAGCATTTTTTGAATCAAAGGAATTTCTTCTGTTTGAACTTCTACTCCTAAATCTCCACGAGCTACCATTATCCCATCTGATATTTGAAGAATTTCATCTATATTGTCTACACCCTCTTGGCTTTCAATCTTTGAAATTATATCTATATTTTGTCCACCATTGTCCTCTAGGATTTTTCTTATGGTGTTTACATCATTTGCTGTTCTTACAAATGATACAGCTATAAAATCTACTCCGTTTTCAATTCCAAATATAATATCGGATATATCCTTTTCTGTAACAGCAGGTAGATTGATGGTTACATTTGGTACATTTAGACCCTTATGATTCTTTAATGTTCCTCTGTTAATAGCAACACACTTTATATCAGTACCATCAATAATTTCAAGCACCTTTAATTCAACCAGACCGTCATCAACCAATATTCTTCCGCCAACTTTTACATCTCCTGGTAGCCCTTTATATGATATACTTACAATGCTATTATCCCCAAGTATATCTCTAGTAGTTAATGTAAAAATATCATCCTGCTCTAATTCGATAGTACCATCTACAAAATTACCTAATCTAATTTCTGGTCCTTTTGTATCAAGCATTATAGCAATTGGAAGATCTAGTTCACTTCTCACCTTCTTTATTGCATCAATCCTGACCTTGTGTTCCTCATGACTCCCATGAGAAAAATTCAATCTACATACATTTAAACCCTGTAAGAATAATTCCTTTAGTCTTTCCTCTGATTCTGATGAGGGTCCAATGGTTGCTACAATCTTAGTTTTTTTCATATATATATTCCTCCTAAAGTGATAAAATATCCGCTGTTTTGTACATATCTTGGTCAAACTCTTTCTTCATCTCTAAAGCTTCCTTAATGTCCATATCTATAATATTGTTACATTTGATTCCCACGACTCTATTAGATTTATCGTTCAATAACAATTCAACCGACTTCTTACCCATTTCACTAGCAAATATTCTATCCATTGTAGTAGGAGTGCCACCTCTTTGCAAATATCCAAGAACTGTAACCCTTGTCTCGATTCCTGTTTTTGTTTGAATTTCAGAGGCAATTTCATAGGGATTACCTACGCCTTCAGCTAATATAATTATATTATGTAGCTTCCCTCGATTTTTACCCATTAAGGCTTTTTCACATATCTTATCCATATCAAACTCTAACTCAGGTATTATAATGCTCTCTGCACCACCAGCAAGTCCTGCATATAAAGCTATATCTCCACAGTTTCTTCCCATTACTTCGATAATACTTCCACGTCCATGTGAAGAAGATGTATCTCTTATCTTACTAATAGCCTCTACAACAGTTTCTACAGCTGTTAAAAATCCTATTGTATAATCTGTATATGCTAAGTCATTATCAATAGTACATGGTATACCAATGGTTGGTATGCCAGCTTCACTTAATCTTCTAGCACCTTTAAATGTTCCATCTCCACCTAAAACTATTAAACCATCTATATTAAATACTTCTAGTACATTTAAAGCCTTCTTAAAGCCTTCTTCTGTAACAAAGTCCTCAGATCTGGCCGTCTTTAGAATTGTTCCACCTCTATGAATTATATCTGCAACAGACTGTAGTGTCATATCATCTATCTTGCCTTTAATAAGCCCATCATATCCATGACTAATCCCCATCATTCTAACATTATTATAAATTCCAGTTCTAACTATTGCTCTTATGGCAGCATTCATTCCTGGAGCATCGCCACCACTAGTAAGTAAACCTATTGTTTTCATAAAAGCCTCCCATTTACAATATACTTCTTTCTATCAAAACATTTTGTGCATCAACAGCCTCATATTCTAGTACTGCAACCTCATAAAGACTGTCATTGTCAGCAATAGCATAGGCTTTTAGCTTAACTAAAAAACCTTCATCTTGTAAAATTTTTTCAATTTTTTTAGCAAGTTTTATGTTTGTTGCTACATATATGGTTGTCCACATAACAGTCCTCCAAACGTAATATTCCTATGATAGCCTTACATTATCTTTACCCAATAATGATTGCAACTCTACTAAAGCGCTATTGTTTTCTGTTTGTACCCATAAAGCCTTATCGGCTACTACGGTTTTTTTCTTATCCTCCATGAATACGTATACTGGAATATCTCCAGGATATTTTCTTAGTATATCCTTGATATCATTGAATAAATCAGGTCTAGAATTTTTTGATAATTTTACATATAATTTATTTGATTTTAACTTGTTTAAAGGGGATATTTTTTCACATATTATCTTAGTATCTTCTACTTCTGAAATAGACAATCTACCTTCTATGACTATTATTTGGTCTTCTGAAATATATTTGTTGTATCTTTCAAAGGTTGTTGGAAATACTATGCATTCTACTGAACCATATAAGTCCTCTAGGGTTATAAATGCCATCATATTGTTGTTTCTTGTTATCTTGTTTTTCTTTTCTACTATGATGCCAGCTATGGTAACCCTTTGACCATCTCTTATAATATCAGTTGTTTCTTCAATTTCCTTAGATAATTCTGTAGTGGTAATAGAAGATACCGCTTTTAAGTCTTCCTCATATGAACCCAAGGGATGTCCTGAAACATAAATGCCTAACATTTCTTTCTCCATAGATAAAAGTGCCTTTTTGGGAAATTCATTTATATTTGGCAAACTATCTTTAGAAATAGTGCTTTCAATTGTATCAAAGATAGAAAATTGTCCTTCTAAATTACGTTTTCTATCAGAATGAATCCCATCGATTGTCTTCTCAAAGACTGATAAGAGCTGTGCCCTATTTGCCCCTAAGGAATCTAAAGCACCACATTTAATCAAGCTTTCAACTGCTCTTTTATTCATAACTGAAGAATCTGTTTTTTCTATTCTTTCTACAAAATCTGTAAAACTTTTAAAACTTCCTTTAAGTCTTGATTCTACAATAGCACTGATAAATCCATGGCCAACATTTTTAACTGCATTGAGTCCAAAACGAATCTTATTGTCATTTACTGTAAATTTATCAAAGGAGTAATTTATATCTGGTGGCAATATCTCAATTCTAAGCCTCTTGCATTCTTGAATATATAGAGATACTTGAGTTGTGTTTCCCATAACTGATGAAATCAAAGCTGCCATAAATTCTACAGGATAATAGTATTTTAACCAAGCTGTTCTATAGGCTATAAGAGCATAAGCAGCGGAATGAGATTTGTTGAATGCATAGTTTGCAAAATCAATCATCAAATCAAATATCTTAGAGGCAGATTCCTCATCAACTCCGTTTCTTATGGCACCAGAAATTATAACATTACCTTCTCCATCCACTTGTCCATGAACAAAGTTTCTTCTTTCCTGTTCCATAACATCCATTTTCTTTTTACTCATAGCCCTCCGAACAAGGTCTGCTCTTCCTAGGCTATAGCCCCCAAGATCCCTAACTATTTGCATAACCTGTTCTTGATATACTATACAACCATAGGTTACATCAAGAATATGTTCTAGCTTTGGATGTATATATTTAATCTTTGAAGGATCGTGCTTGCATTCTACAAAGGTAGGTATCTGGTTCATAGGTCCAGGTCTAAACAATGAATTGGCTGCGATTAGATTCTCAAAAATATTAGGCTTTAGTTCCTTCAAAAAGGCTCTCATACCAGGACTTTCAAATTGAAAAATTCCAAGTGTTTCTGCTTTAGCAAACATTTCAAGAACAAGAGGATCATCATAAGCAAATCCATTGCTAAAATCTATTGTTATATCATGATTATCCTTGATTAGCTGTAGAGCATCTCTAATGACAGTTAGTGTTCTTAGTCCTAAAAAGTCCATCTTTAGAAGTCCAAGCTCCTCTAGCTCAGTCATTGTAAACTGAGTTGCAACAGAACCATTATTGCTAATTAGAGGTGCATAGTTTGTAATGGGCTCCTTAGAAATCACCACACCTGCAGCATGAGTGGATGTATGCCTTGGCAATCCCTCCACAGAAATTGCTAAGTCCAAAAGATTCTTAACTTCCAAATTACTATCATATTCATCCTTTAATGATTTGCTTATTTCTAGAGCTCTATTTAAGGTTATACCAAGTTCATTTGGGATTTGCTTGGCAATATTGTCTACCTCAGCGTAAGGCATGTTAATAGCCCTCCCAACGTCTCTAATAGCACCTCTAGCTGCCATAGTACCAAAGGTAGCAATTTGTGCAACCTTATCTGAACCATATTTTTCAACTACATATTGAATAACTTCTTCTCTTCTCTCATAGCAAAAATCAATGTCTATATCTGGCATAGTTACTCTTTCTGGATTTAAAAATCTTTCAAACAAGAGCCCATATTCCAGGGGATCAATATCTATTATACCTAGTCCATAGGAGATGATACTTCCTGCAGCAGAGCCACGTCCAGGGCCTACCTCTATATCATTGTCCTTTGCAAACTTGATAAAGTCCCAAACGATTAAAAAATAATCAGTATATCCCATATCCACAATAGTTTTGAATTCAAAATCAAACCTATCCTTGATTACATCTGTTATGACATCATATTTCTTCTTTAATCCATCTTTACTTAGCTTTTCTAGATAGGCTACATTACTAAAGCCCTCTGGCACTTCATATTTAGGCAAATGTAGTGTGTTGAAATCCAGCTCCACATTGCATCTTTCAGCTATTAAGTTAGAATTATCTATAGCTCCAGGATATTGACCAAAGAGTTCCATCATTTCATCTGCTGACTTTAAATAGAACTCATCTGATGGAAACTTCATTCTATCCTCTTCATCAACAGTTTTAGCTGTTTGAATACACAGTAGTACATCGTGGACAACTGCATCCTTTTTATTGAGGTAATGTACATCATTAGTTGCTATTAAAGGTATATCTAAGTCCTTGCTTATTTCTACTAATGATCTATTCACACCTATCTGTTCATTTATGCCATGATCCTGTAGCTCTAAATAGAAATTTCCCTTACCAAATATGTCATCATATATAGAGGCGACTTCCTTTGCTTTTTCAAGATTATTGTTCATTATGTGTTGTTGAACTTCTCCACCTAAACAGGCAGATAAACAGATTATTCCCTCACTATACTTTCTTAATATATCATGGTCTACTCTAGGTTTATAATAAAATCCATTTACATATGCTTCTGATACGATCTTCATAAGGTTTTGGTAACCTTTATTGTTCTGGGCAAGTAATACCAAATGGTATTGATTCTTGTCTTTGGGTTCCTTATCTGTGTACTTATTCATAGCTACATATACTTCGGAACCCAATATAGGCTTAATCCCTAATTTCTTGGCTTCTTTATAAAACTGTACAACACCAAACATAGACCCATGATCAGTAATAGCTATTGCGTCCATTCCTAGTTCTTTGGTTCTCTTTATTAGGTCTTTAATCCTTATGGAACCATCTAATAAGCTATACTCAGTATGAACATGTAAATGGGTGAATTTTTTTGTCATAATATTTCCTCTTTCTATTTACAACATATACCATTTTCTAATAAAATACATTATTCTAGATAACAAAAAAGTCTTCGATTCCTTGAAGACTTTTTGTTAAATATGACCTAGCTTTTCAATTACATTTTCCATTAAGGATAAGTCAATAACCCTAAAATCATCTAAGACTCTCTCTGTCCAATTGGGTGTAGTCTTATTATCAAGAAACTTCTTAGTTGTAAGTATGCTTTCTTCAATGATAAGTAAACCCTCTGTATCTAACTTTCCGGTTTCTTTGCTGATAATGATACTTTTGAATGGCGTTTCATTAGGTTTTATACTGCCTGATAAGGGATGTGTCAACAATTTATGACCTTCATGTATCTTATCCCTTACATAATATAGTAAATCTAAATACTTATGATCGTCTAGAAATTCTATTTCCATTTTTTCATTAAATTTGTCATATACTGCTTTATTGTTGGTGATAATCAAGCTTTTCATCTATGCCTCCATTAGAATTACAGTCTCTTAAATTCGTCCTCTATTAACTCTTTCAATTCTTGGATAAGTTGTTTTTCATCTACTCCCTTAGCCATTAAGGTTATTTCTTCACCATGAAATGCACCTAAAGACATAATTCCAATTATGCTTTTACCGTTAACTATTACCCCATGAGCTTCTATTTCTAATTCACTTGTATATTTACTAGCTACTTGTACAAATATTGCTGCTGGTCTAGCATGCAATCCCTCAGGATTATTCAATCTTATTGTTAATCTTTCCATTTAATTCACCCCTCTTATTTCTTCTGCTAATTGTTCTAACTTTCTAAATCTATGATTCACACCTGATTTTCCAATAGGCGGATTTAACATTTCGCCTATTTCCTTTAGGCTGGCATCCGGATTATCTAATCGAACCTCAGCTATTTCCCTTAAATTACTAGGTAATTTATTTAAGCCTAGATGAGATTTAATAATCTCTATTTGCTCTATTTGCCTCATAGATGCGTCTATTGTTTTTCCTAGATTTGCGGTTTCACAATTAACAATTCTATTTATATTATTTCTCACATCTTTTAGTACCCTTATATCTTCAAGTTTTAACAGAGCTTGGTGGGCTCCAATGATATTTAGTAAATCTACGATTTGTTCTCCTTCTTTGATATATACAACAAAATTGTCTTTCCTCAATACTATTTTAGAGTTTAAATCGAATGAATTTATTATTTCTGATAAATCTTTAGCATGCTCTTCATTATTGGTGACAAACTCTAGATGATATGTTTTTTCAGGATTGCTAATTGAGCCTCCACCTAGAAAGGCTCCTCTTACATAGCTCCTTCTACAGCATCTTTTAGAGATATTTTTTTTTGGCATCTTGTATCTTGGATTGAAGAGGTTTGTTCCATCCTTATTGATAAATCCTACATCTTCCAAAATCCTATTGGAAATCTTTTTATCATTAACAACTATATGATAGTTGTTATTTTTCTTCAATTGTCTGTTTCTACGTACCATAACTTCAACATCTGTATCATATATCATCTTTAGTATAGAAAAAATACGTCTTGCTATAGCAGCATTTTCTGTTGTAAATTTTAAATTTATTCTTTTCATACCAAGTATTTGTATGGTTCCATTCATTCTTACCAAGGCTGCCAACTCAGCCAATGCACAACAAGTTTCACCTAACTCAATTCTTGATAATTCATTTTTTGTTGTTGATGAAAAGGACATTCTATCACTCCTATTGTTTCATAAGCTCTATCCCTTTTAAAATAATCTTTCTTTCATCTGCGTAGCGGACCAAATCCTTGGCTTTATCCACATGAACATACACTGCATCAACAAAGCCTTCCTTTCTCTGTGGAGTACAATCCATAGAGTTGCTTTTCATTAAATACCAATGCACTGTTTTTGATACTATTTCATCTTCTTTTAAGTTCTTATAGTTATAATGTACAGCTCCTATATAATTAATTATCTCACCCTTGACTCCTGTTTCCTCAAGGACTTCTCTAAGGGCAGCACTTTTTATATTTTCACCTTTTTCTAATCTTCCTTTTGGTAATACCCAATCCCCATTATATTTTTTTAAGAGTAAAATAGTGTTACCAAAAATGACTACACCTCCTGAGCTAACTTCTATCATACCGATCCACTCCCGATCCATCGAAAAAATGTTTGAAATATTATATCTATTATACTATATAATTAGTCATATTGCATGGTTTTTGTAAACATTTTCATGATTATAGAAAAATATATGGATAGACCAATAAGAAAGCAAATTAGAGAAAAACTTATATTGGGAGGATTGTAGTATTACATATATGTTCGCTATGTCATTGACTATTTTCTGAACTTATGTAAAATGTAAATGAGGGGTGTTAAAAATGAAAATTTCTGCCAAAGGTAAGTATGGATTAGCAGCTATGATATATTTATCCAATCTATATAATTCAGGAGAACATATTAAATTAATCAGTATAGCAGAAAGTCTAGGAATATCTAAGATCTATTTAGAGCAAATTTTTGCTTTACTAAAAAAATCAGGTATTATAACTTCAGCTA
>CAYZZR010000098.1:0-8035 GCA_964482775.1 uncultured Tissierella sp.
TTACCTTTGGTCCAACTCCTGGTAAGGTTGTTAATAGATTTTTTCCTTCTTCTCTAGATAGATCATATATACAATCTAGATCAAATTCCTTGTCATAAATACGTCTACTAACCTCTCTAATCCTATCTGCTCTAAATCCTACTCTATACTTATCTTGTATATATTCTTTATCTAGGCCGGCTAATTTATCAGGGCTTGGAAAACTATAATAATCCACACCATTCCAATTTCCAGCAACATCACCTAAATCTCTTGCTATCAGGTCTACAGACTTCTTGATTCTTGGTATTTGATTGTTTGCAGAAATTATAAATGAAATCAGTATTTCATATGGATCTTGATTCAAAATCCTAAGGCCTTGTCCAAAATTTATAGCCTCTTTTAGAATTGGATCCTTTGATAGTTCCTTCTTTATCTCAAAATAATCCTTTCCCAAATCGAAATAATTGTACCAAATATTATTAAAATCCTCTAGATTGGTGTTGGATAATATAATATCATTATCTACCTTTTTTACATTTAATACCTTTCCATAGGCAATAGTTGTATAACTACCATCCTCTTCTACATACCATCTAAAGCATTGACCACATTCAAATATATGCTTAGGGTCAAAATCAACAATGTCCTTAATAATTATTTTATTATCTTGCTCTTTTATTATATAATCCATCATATTCTCCTTATAATTCTAAGATTCTTTCTTATTTTGCTTTTGGGATCAGTATTTCTATTCCAAACAAGTCTCCATCTATACTGATTGTAAATTGACCATTCATCAATTCAATCAGGTTTCTTGCTATATACAAGCCAAGACCGCTTCCTTCTGTATGACGAGATCTTTCACCCCTTACAAATCTTTGCATAAGTTCATCTGGTGTGATATTGAGCTCATCCTTGGATATGTTTTTTATAAGCAAGGATATATAAGCCCCCTCTTCCCTAGTAATAGCATAGACTCTAGTTTTTTCTTGTGAGTATTTGCTTGCATTCCCAATAATATTTTCAATAACCCTACCTAAATGACTACCATCTGCAAATACAAAAAACTCCTCATTTGGGGCAAATATAAAAGATATTTCATTATCCTGAAAAACCCTATCGAATTCACTATATACTTGATATATAAGCTCATTTAATGCCAATTTCTGTGGATTCAGTATTACATTACCCGTTTCTGTCTTTGAGGCTTCCACCAAATCAGTTATAAGAACCTTTAATCTTTGTGAATTCCTGTCTAGTACATCAATATATGTTTTGATATCCTCATCTTCAAGTTCTTCTTTCTTTAACAGATCTGTATAGTTGATGATGGATGTCAATGGTGTTTTTAGATCGTGGGATATATTTGTAATAAGTTCAGTTTTTAATCTTTCAGACTTCAACTGATTTTCAATAGACTCTTTTATATTGCTGTCAATATTGTCCAACATATCCTGAGACTTTTTAGTGAAGTCTTCTGTTAAATAATCATTCCTTGTCATCTTATTTGTTGCTCCTATTTCTTTTATATTGATCATTATTATATTTATCTGTTCTGCATAATTTAAGAGGGTAAATCCTACTATAGCTACTATTAGGAAACGTACAAAATTAAAATAATAAAAATTTCTCTCCATTATAAAGAGAACAAAATAAAGGCCTACTAGAATTAGTGAAATATAAAGGCCTGAGAATATCCTAAATTCACTATTATAATTCCTAAATAGCTTAACTATAAGAAATGAATCTGAAAAAACATCTTTTTTTATCCGCTGAAGGCTTATGATAAATATTATAAAGACAATCATTATTGTACTTATTAGTAAAAAATTATCTCCTACAAGGTTAAACAAGCGACTGACTATACTTGCTAAATTATCTATAATATTTATTCTTAATATACCTTTTATAATTCTACCAAGAGTTGCAATGACTATGGCTATAATTGGCATAATTATCGAAAAAAACAAGAGCAAATATAGAAATAGAATTTCAAAATGTATATGAAAGATAATATGATTTAATATACTACCTAATTTTCGCCCTTTCATCATCTATTCACCTGCAACCTTATAGCCCATTCCATAGACTGACTTGATATGGTCTGGTTCCTTTGGATTTATTTCTAGCTTTTCTCTTAAGTGACTTATATGAACTGATATTACCTTTTTAACATCGTAAGCCGGCTGGTCCCATACATACTCATATATCTCATTTGAGGAAAAGACTCTTTCTTTATTCTTCATCAAGAGTTTCAATATTCCATATTCATTGGGAGTCAGGCTTACAATATTGTTATCAACTCTTACTTCCTTAGTTTTGTCATTTAATGTTATTCTACCTGAAGAAAAAACATCCTTTTCTATAACTATACTTCCAAGGTCTGTATATCTTCTAAGGTTAGATCTTACTCTTGCTAGAAGCTCTATAGCATTGAAGGGTTTTGTAATATAATCATCTGCCCCAACATTTAGTCCCAATACCTTGTCAGTGTATTCACTTTTAGCGCTTAGTATTATGATTGGTATATTGTTACTGCTTCTTATTTTTGATGTTACAGCAATACCATCTAGTTTAGGCATCATTACATCGATTATTATAAGATGTATTACATTCTTATCAAGCAGCTCTAAGGCTTGTATTCCATCATATGCACTAATTACGTTATAACCTTCACTTTTTAAATAAATTTCTATTGCATCTACTATATCCTTTTCATCATCACAAACTAAGATATTATAAACCATAATAACCCTCACTTTTACCAATTTTTTAAATATCAGATGTAATTGCGTAGCAATTACTTCACACCATTGAAACGAGGTGGGTGATTTAGGCTTCCAGTCTTGTGAAACAAGACATCACATCGTTATATAGTGTAATTATGAATCCATCTATATTGTTACCTGAAATACTGTACTTATAATCATGCTCTATGTCTATTGTCTGACTTTGGCCATCTGAACTTATATAAAATACCTTGGCTATATAGGATTTGTTACGGTAAACAAACGAATTGTCAGGGCTATTGAAGCTTTTTATGAATTGGATATATTCCTCAAGAGCAAGACCCTTCTCCTCCATTATAACACTATGAGGAGCTCCTACATAACGAAAATGCCAAGGTTCATGAGCTATCCCTGTAATAGCTTCCTTTCCCTCTTTGTAACGTTCAATAAATCCATTTTTCAATGCTTCTCTTCTAAAGTCTAAAAATACACCATAGTATGGAAAATCAGGACATATAAAGTCAATATTCATATCATTCTTACCCAAATCTACGGCTAAACCACTTTGATGTTCACTTGCATCTGGATAGGCAACATACTTTTTTGTAAATTCAAGACCATTTTCGATTATGGACTTCTTATATAGTACCTCTTGTTCCTTGGATGATCTAAAACAACTTACAGGAATAATTTCGTTATGTGAGTTAAGCTTATTAAATATTTCCTTTAATACTTTCACTATATGGCTACATGCCATTTGGTCTTTAAATCTAGAATCAATGATTTCTAGATCTGAGACAATCTGATTTCCATCTAGTTTAATAGGGTGCTCTCTATTTATTAAAACTAAGTCTCCCTTATATATATCATTAGGATTCAATTTAATAGATATCATATATTCAACCCCATTTCAATTAATTTATCTAAAATATCCATATACTTCATACCTGCGTGCAAGAACATGTTGGGAAACCTACTTCCAGTAGTAAATCCAGGCATGGTATTTACTTCATTAAATATAATTCTTTTATTTTTATCTATAAAGAGATCTACTCTAGACAAGCCCTTGCATCCTAATGCTTTATAGATACCTTTTGCTACTTCTATGATTTTACTTTCTAAGCTTACATCAATTCTTGCTGGCAAATGTATATTAGAGCTTTCTAAGATATACTTTTCCTCAAAATCAAAGAATCCTCCAGGAACTTCAATCTCATCTACAGTTCCCACTATTAAATTTTCCTCCTTGTCCCCCATAATTGCACAGCCTACTTCAAAGCCATCAATATTCTCTTCAAGAAGGATTTTACTATCGTATTTAAATGCTTGATTTATTCCTGAAAATAATTCATCTTCATTATTTGCTCTTGTCATGCCTATGGATGAACCTCCATTAGCTGGCTTTACATATATAGGATACTTTACTATATTAGCAAAATCTAGTATTTTCTCCTTTTTGCTATAGCCATTTATAGCTATGCTTTTAGGAACACTAAATCCTGCAGACTCCACTATTTTATGGGCTACTTCCTTATCTAAAGATATGGCACTAGATAAAAGACCGCAGCCTACATATGGAATTCCTGCTAGCTCTAATAAACCTTGCAATGTACCATCCTCTCCACCTCTACCATGAATTACTGGAAATACTATATCAACATGTTTATATCTTATAGTATCATCCCTTATTTCTATTAATTGTTTATCACCCCTATTAGGAGAGAACATTACCTTGCTACAAGTTTCCTCCCTATACCATGTGTCACTCCTAATCTTATCAAGATCTCCAAAATACCTGAGCCATTTCCCATCTCTGGTTATTCCTATTTTTATTATTTCATATTTATCCTTATCTAAATTCTCTATTACTGAATTTGCTGATTCTAGAGATATTTCATATTCTGTTGATTTTCCACCAAAAATTACTACTACTTTTTTCAATATGATCCCTCCTAACTAATAATTCCAATTTCTGCTTCTATATCATACTGTATCTCATATTTATTGTTTAGAATTAACTCCTTTGACTCCTTGATATTTCCTAACTTTGTTACTTTGTAGATATCATTGTATCGATAAATCCTCTCATTCTCCCTTTTATATCTAACATTTTCACTTATAACTTCATATTTGATTGTCTGTATCTTGTTACTGAGAATAGCTCCATACATAGTATCTTCATCAAAATCAATCAAAATCTGGTATCTTTCGTCTGTCTCATTTTTTACCTTCAAGTCCAACCAACCCTCAGCAATTGTTGCATCAACCCCTACTGGCATATCCCCCTTACTATGTGGTATGGTCTCAGCTGAATGAGGATGCCTTTCTACTATACTTAAGGATGTATGAAGAAATAACCAAAATAGCATATTACTTATTTGGCAAAGTCCTCCACCTTTTACTGCTATAGTCTTGTTATTTACTACTGTTAATCCATCTCTATAGTCTCCATTTTTCTCAGCATTCTTGACTAGCATCCAAAAGGAGAAGGTTTCACCTGGCTCAATGACAATACCATTTATTGTACTTGCTGCAAGCTTTAGATTCTCCACCTTATTTATCTGGTATTGTATGTCATATCCACTATTGGGATTGATCATGACTGATTTAGTAGAAAACACTTCATATTCCAATAGATTCTTATGCTTTGCCTTTGAATAAGTATTGGAATCGAAAAACATTTTTAGGTAAAAGAAAAGCTTCCTTTGAAACTTTCTTAAGGGCAATAAAAATGGAAATCTTTCTGTCAATCTCTTTCTCTTCATAAATTTCACTCTCCTAGATTCATTCTTTCTAATTGAATTATAAAGTCTAATATCAATCATCTATGGATGGAAAAATCAAAGAAATGTCAAAGATTACAAAAAAAACAAAAAAGCTAATCTTTCGATTAGCTTTTTCTACTATTATCTATTTTTCTTACTTATTTTTTAAATTATTTATAAAGTATGAAAGAATAAATATACTCTCATTTAGTCTAACATTCTCAACTACTACATTGTCAGGAACATTTAAGTCTGTTGGTGCAAAATTCCAAATTCCTTTAATTCCCGCTTTAACATATCTATCTGCTATAGGTTGAGCTCCTTCTTTTGGAACGGTTATTATACCAATTTCAACATTGTTTTCAATGATGAATTCTTCAAGTGTATCAATATCACGAACCTCAATGTCTCTTATCTTCATACCTATCATCTTTGGATTTCTATCAAACAAAGAGACAACCTTAAAACCCGCATCCTCTATGCCCTTGTAATTGGCAATTGCTTGACCTAGATTACCAGTACCTGTTATAACAGCATTGTACTTTTTATCAAGACCTAATATCTTACCTAATTCTCTGTGCAAATCCTCTACGTTGTATCCATATCCTTGTTGGCCAAATCCACCAAAGTTGTTTAGGTCCTGTCGTATCTGAGAAGCGGTAAATCCAGTTAAATTACTTAACTCTTGGGAAGATATTCTATTGATCCCTTTTTGAATTAGTTCTGATAAATATCTGTGATATTTTGGTAATCTTCTTATAACCGTTATTGAAATCTTTGTATCTCTTTCCATTTACTCATCACCACCTCTTTCTAGTATCCAATTTAAGCCTTATGTAATCTCTTATTGCTTTCTACACACTGCTACAATCAGAATATCTTTTCCCTCATTATATCATTTGGTATTTTTTATGTCAAATTAATAACGAGGTAAAAATAACCCCTCGTTGTTATGACTTCTCGCTAAATGAACGTTAATGTGAATTTTTTCTATACAATTATCACTAATATTTAAGCAAAGGAATATTATAAGTTTTTATGTAAATATTATTAATATACTATATCATATTTAAAGGAGACATACTATGGCAAGTAAGGAACAATTAAGAAAAATTGCAATGTATTGTGATGAATACAATTGTAAAAATGATGATAAGCTTACTTTAAGAAACAGCTCTGAGGATCTTCATGAAAATTGTACTAATTGCACGCATTTTAATGAAAAAGGTCATTGCGAACTAGATTTAATAGATAAGGTATTGTCCTCTATGTCAATGGAACAACAATTTAAGTCTTAAATACTCCATACTATCAATGGAGTATTTTTTTTGATACAATTAGGATAGAAAATTTTATAGGAGGAAAATATATGCCTATCCTTTCATGCAGCAATCTATCTAAGGCTTATATAGTTGATACTATACTAAATGATATAAGCTTTAATGTAGAAGATGGAGACAAAATTGGAATAATTGGATTAAATGGAGCTGGTAAAACAACTCTTTTCAATATATTAGCAGGAGAATTAAGTAGGGATTCTGGAGAAATCTATGTTCAAAAGGATGTTAAAATTGGATACCTAAAGCAACATACTAAAATTGAAAGCTCCAAGTCAATATTTGACGAATGCCTTGAGGTATTCGATGATTTAATCAAAATGGAAAATAGCTTAAGATTCCTTGAAGAAAAAATATCAAAATATGGATCAAGTGGTGAATCTGATAAACTTAATGCTGCTATGGAGGAGTATGGTCATCTGTCTGATGAGTTTACAGCCCTAAATGGATATGGATATAAGTCAGAAATAAAGGGTGTACTTAGGGGTCTAGGATTTGAAGAAGATGATTTTGAAAAGGAAGTAAATATTCTAAGTGGAGGCCAAAAATCTAGAATACACTTAGCCAAGCTATTACTTAGTAAGCCCAAACTATTGCTATTAGATGAACCTACCAATCACTTGGATATTGATTCTATATCTTGGCTTGAGAAATTTCTAAGGGATTATAAGGGTTCAGCTCTGATAATTTCCCATGATAGGTATTTCTTAGATAACATAGCCAATAGAATATTCTACATGGAAAACACCAAGCTTTATGTATACAATTCAAATTACACCCGATTTATAATACAAAGGAAAAAAGATTTAGATATACTAAAGAAAAAATATGAGGATCAACAAAAGGAAATAAAACGTCAAGAAGAGATAATTACTAGATTTATGAATTATGGTGGCTCAAGATATATAAAGCAAGCTCAAAGTAGACAGAAATTATTGGATAAAATGAAGATAATTGATAAACAGCAGGAAGCAAAAAAAAGCAAATTTAGCTTTGAGCCAAAAGTTAAATCAGGAAACGATGTTTTGAAGGTCACGGATATCAATAAATCCTATGGAGATTTTCATTTATTGAAGGATATTAACTTCAATATTTATAGAGGAGAAAGAGTAGGACTAATAGGAGCAAATGGTATTGGAAAAACTACACTTTTTAAAATTGTTTTAGGACAGACTAGTAATGATGATGGTCAAGTACAAATTGGACATCATGTGCACCCTGG
>CAYZZR010000099.1:0-7937 GCA_964482775.1 uncultured Tissierella sp.
ACGGCTCGCTACTCTTGATTCCGAATCCCTGTCGAAACCAAATTCGCCCCCAAATCATTTGAGATACACTATAATTGTAACAGATGTTCGCCCCAATGTCAATTTAGTCTTGAGGTATCAAATGCTTGAGTTTGTTGATAACGCCAAAAACTGTATCTATGGTAAATATTGCTAAAGCAATCATTCCTGATATTTTAATAGTTTCTACTAAATATTGTTGGGCTAATAATTCCTTTCCGGAAATAAAATTATATACTGACATATACATTTTATATCCTGGTACTAAAGGATAGAACCCAGGTATAAAAAACATCGTTACTGGTGTCTTAAATACTCTTGAGAATATATGGGAAAGTAAGGATATTATCAAGCCTGCTATAAATGTTGATTGAATAGCTCCATAAGTATTTAGTAGCAATAAATATGCTCCCCACCCAATTGCACCTATCAATCCTGCTCTAACTACTAGGTTTTTAGGAGCTTCAAGCAAAATAGACCCTGCAGCTACTGCAGCAAAAGCACCTAATATTTGTAATATCATATTGCACCCCCAGTTACCAATAGCCCTATTGCAACTCCTACAGCAATTGAAATTGCAATTACTACTGCCTCTAAAGCCTTTGCTCCACTGGACATATAATCCCCTCGTAGTGTGTCTCTAAGGGCGTTTGTAATGGCTGTCCCTGGTACTAAAGGCATTATGGAGCTGGTTATTACTATATCTGCATTGAAATCAAATTGAAGGTTTCTCAGTAGTAGTGATGTTCCTGCAGCCATTGTAGCTGAATACAATACATTATGAATAAAAAATCCCATATCTACATGTTCTTCAAGCTTATCACTAAGTATCATCATGATTCCATTTACCCATGAGATTATGAATTCAATAATTCCTCCACCTAATAGAATAGCAAAAAACGGTGGTATCATTGAAATTGCGAGATCCTTCATAAATGGATTGTATTGCTTCTCGTTTATATTTTGCAATGCAGTATATGCCTCATCAACAGTACAAGCACCAGATGTTAGCCTTCTTGTTATTGTATTTACCTTGGCAATCCGATTTAAGTTAGTTGTTCTTGTTGTTATTCTTTTTACCCTAGATATTGGTTTAATCGAGGGATCTTCCAATGTTACAAATAATCCGGTAGTAATGGCTATGGCTTCTGAGGTGTTTAAATTGGATATCTTTAAAATCCTATTCATAACATCCTCTACACGATAGGTTTCGGCATTGCTTTCAAGCATAATTTCTCCCGCTAGAATTGCAGTTGATACAATCTTCTTGTAATCTAGCATATCAATTGTATTTTTCTGAGGAATGTTGTTGTATTCTTCTCTCAGCATCTTTTTTTGCAATTGTATCTCTTTTGTCATAGAGTTTCTTTCCCTTAGCAGTTGCCAATTCTAGTTTTACTTTTCCATCCTTAAGATATACTGACAATGGTACTAGAGTATAGCCTTGTAGCATAGTCCCTGCAAATAATTTTTTGATTTCACGTTTATGAAGTAATAGCTTTCTTTTTCTTAAAGGATCAACATTATAGATATTTCCCTGCTCATAAGGGCTAATATGCATATTAACTATATATATTTCGCCGTTTTCAATGGAGCCATAGCTATCCTTGATATTGACTTTTCCCTGACGAATTGACTTTACTTCTGTTCCGGTCAAGACTAAACCAGCTTCGATAGTATCTTCGATAAAGTATTCAAATCTTGCCTTTTTATTTGTTGCTAATATTTTAGTTCCAATTTTCTTCATCTTACCAAATCCTTTATCTGATATGGTATTAAGTGTAACAAATTTATCAATGTTAGTCAATATCTTACAAATACTATATTAGACGGAAATCGATATTTCTTTTTCCAACGTCAGCACCTATAACTTCAATTCTAACTTCGTCTCCTAATCTATATATTCTATTGGTTCTTTCACCAATTATATAATAATTTTCTTCATCAAATCTATAGAAATCATCATCCATATTGTTGAAATGAACAAGTCCTTCAATGGTGTTATCCAATTGAACAAATAAACCAAAATTGGTTACAGATGATACAATCCCATCGAATTCTTCCCCAATTCTCTCTGCCATATATTGTGCTTTCTTAAGGTCATCTACTTCCCTTTCAGCCTCTTCTGCCCTTCTCTCAGTCATTGAAGTATGTTCAGCTATTTCTGGAAGCGTCTTTTCTAGTCTAGCTTGATAATCCAGTGATAGTTTCCCATTGATATTGTCCTTAATTATCCTGTGTATTACCAAGTCAGGATATCTTCTTATTGGAGAAGTAAAATGTGAATAATACTTAGCAGCTAATCCAAAGTGAATATCAGGCTCTGCACTGTAGACTGCTTTCCTTAGGGATCTTAAAAGCAATGTAGAAATAACTGATTCTTCTTTTTTTCCTTTAATTTCTTTAGTTAATAGCTGTAATTCCTTTGGATGAATTTCTTGCCCCTTTAGGTTATATCCAAAATTGTGAATAAACTTGGCAAACTCCTGTAGCTTTTCTGGATTTGGTTCCTCATGAATTCTATATAAGAATGGTATCTCAGCCCAGAAATAATCTTCAGCAACAGTCTCGTTTGTAACTAGCATAAATTCTTCTATCATTCTGTTGGCAATTCTTCTTTCAGCTCTTCTAACATCAATAGGCTTGCCCTGTTCGTCTAGTTCTATAAAGGTTTCTGGGAAATCAAAGTCAATACTGCCTCTTCTATCTCTTTTCTCATTTAAAATCTGCATTAATTCTTCCATTAGTTTAAGCTCAGTGAGGATATTACTCAGCTTTTCTTTAGATTTTTCATCATCATTTTCAATAAAATCTGAAACGTCATCATAAATCAATCTTTGTTTACTGTTGATTACACTTTCCATTATTTGATGATCTACTACCTTACCATTTTTATCTATCTCCATAAAAACAGTTAGAGTCAATCTATCTACATTAGGATTCAGTGAACATATCCCATTTGATAAAACCTTTGGAAGCATAGGAATCACTCTATCGATTAAATAAACTGAATTTCCTCTTTGATAAGCTTCTTTATCTATAGGTGAGCTAGGTCTTACATAGTGAGCTACATCAGCTATATGTACTCCAAGCTTATAATTGCCATTATCCAGCTTTTCTATGGACACAGCATCATCAAAGTCCTTTGCATCTGCCCCATCTATTGTAAATGTGACTAAATCCCTTAGATCAGTTCTTCCTTCTAGTTCTTTCTCAGTAATGATTTCAGATATATCATCTGCATGATTTTGTACCTTTGGTGGAAATTCCTCTGGAAGCTTAAACTGTCTTATAATAGATAAAATATCTGTACCCTTATCACTTAAGAAGCCTAATACTTCTATTACCTTTCCTTCTGGATTTCTTCTAAGTTCAGGCCATCTTGTGACTTCAACTACTACCTTTTGTTTATTTTTGGCTCCAAGTGTAGATGATTTTGGTATAAAGATATCATAGGCTAGTTTGTGGTCATCAGGTATGACAAATCCAAAGTTACCATTGTCTTCAAAGCTTCCAATGACTGTAGTATTTGCCCTATCAAGTATCCTGACAATCTCTCCTTCTTGCCTTCTACCAGCTTCTTGCCTCTTTAAGAGATTTGCTACCACTGTATCTCCATTCATTGCACTATTCATATTTTCAGCTGGAATAAATATATCGTCCTTAGTCTTATCACTTGGTACAACAAATCCAAATCCCTTCTCATGACCTTGTAGTCTACCTACAACCAAATAGTCTGATTTAATAAGACCATACTTATCCTTATTGTTTCTAATTAATACCCCTTCCTTTTCTAAACCATCTAATACTTTATAAAACTCATTTGTATCGCCTTTTTGAATGCCAAATTCAATAGCTAATTCTTCCTTTATCATAGGTTTATAGTTTCCATCTTCCATTAACTCTATAATTCTCTCTCGTATACTCATTTCTATTCCTCCTAAGAACTACTTACTTAAATATCAGAGGTAATTGCGTAGCAATTACTTCACACCATTGCAACGAGGTGAGTTATAAAACACACCGCCTGTTGACGAATAAGGTACCCGACCGCTTGAAGAAGCGGAAGATATCATTACCTCGTTATATATACTTTTACCCCTTTTGTCAAAAAAAATGTAAGATATTAGAAATATCTTACACCTTTTTGATTTTACTGCCGTATTGAATTCTATTAAATAAATTTGCATCATAATGATACATGTTTTTATTTTTCTCTTTGTTTGTTGTAATAGCAATCTCAATCAATTCACTTATTAGTTTAGTAAATGAAATCTCCTTGCCTTCCCAAAGATAAAACCCTATAGAACCTGGTAGTGTATTTATCTCATTTACATATACCTTGTTGTTTTGATCAACTAAAAAATCTATTCTTGATGTTCCTCTTCCATCTATAACCATGAATGCTTTTTTTGCCAAGTCTTCAATTTCTTCTCTTAAGCCATTAGGAATATCTGCTGGAATAATTCTTCTTTCTCCACTAGACTTTGCTCCTTTGGCATTGGATTTTACGTATTTATCTTCAAAAGACAATATTTCTGTCCATCCTAATGGTTCTTCACATAGTGATGCAAGAACTTCTCTGTCATAACCCATAACTGCACAATTTATCTCACGAGGACTTTCTACTGCTTTCTCTATGATTATCTTTCTATCATAGTTTATAGCAATCTCTATAGCTGAAATCAGACCTTCTCTATCCTTAGCCTTGGATATACCAATACTTGAGCCTAGGTTTGCAGGTTTAACGAAGGTTGGATATCCTAAAGCTTCTTCAATATCATTTATTACCTTATCTCTATTCTTTTCCCAATCAGTTCTGTAGAACCAAGTGTAATCAACTACTGGTATATTGTATGATTTGTAAACATCCTTCATAAGTATCTTATCCATACCAACTGAGGAAGCTAAGACGCCACCACCAACATAAGGTATATTCATAAGTTCAAACAATCCTTGGATAGATCCATCCTCTCCATAGGTTCCATGAAGAGCTGGAAAAATTATATCTATTGTATCTACAATTTTTTTGGTAAACATTCCTGTTACTTCAGGGTGTAAATAAAGATTAAAATCATTGCGATTTGGTGAAAGTACTATTTGCTTAGTATCCTTAAAATTTCCATCCTTATATGTTTTAAATTCAGAAAGTGCTTCTCCAGTAAGCCATTTCCCCTCTTTAGTAATGTATATAGGTACAACTTGGTATCTACTTTTATCAATATTCTCTATAATTTGCATTCCAGTAATAACTGATACCT
The DNA here is from genome assembly GCA_964482775.1 of uncultured Tissierella sp. GTDB lineage: Bacteria > Bacillota > Clostridia > Tissierellales > Tissierellaceae > Tissierella_B. The sequence continues at coordinate 5,280 of CAYZZR010000099.1, forward strand.
CATGCTCTACACTTTGTCCCCCAAAGACAATTCCTACCTTTTTCAATTTGTAACCCCCTATTCGCTGTAATTATCAGGTAAATCATTTTCAAACAATACTACATCCTTCGGCTTAGCAATCTTTCCAATAACGGCTGTAGCTTCTTCTAAATTATTAACTATAAAGATATTATCTTTATTGTAGTTCGTTTCCATTAGTCCTTCATAGATAGGCTTAGTACGCTTTTCACCTACTAATATTGCATAGTCGCATACCTTCCCTATATTTATACCAAACTCTCTGTTTGCTGATTCTTCCATTTCTCCTAGTTCAATCATACCAGGAGTTACTATTATTTTTTTACCATCTTTAAATTGGCTTAAAACTTCTAGAGCTGCCTTTGTTCCTATTGGATTTGAATTAAATGCATCATCAATGATGATAATTCCTGTTCCTGGATTGATGATATTCAATCTATGCTCAACAGGTTCTATCTTAGCTATTCCCCTACTAATTTCTTCAAATGTAAGTCCCATGGACTTTGCAACACTGGCACCTGCTAAAATATTGTATATATTGTGTTTTCCCAATAATTTAGTAGTACATTCTACACTATTTCCTTCATCATCATTTAAAGTAAAGGTTGAACCCATCTCTGAAACTATAATATTATCAGCATAAATATTTAGTTTCTCAGTGTCCTCTAGTCCATAAAGTATTTTTTCTTTAAAGGTTTTGTCTGCAAGTTTTTTAATATACTCATTGTCATAGTTAAATACAGCCACTCCATCTGTTGGCAATTCTTCTATTAATTCATATTTTGTTTTCATTATATTATCGATGTTCTTAAAGGTTTCTATATGAACTGGACCAATGGACGTCAATACACCTATCTTTGGTTGAACTAACTCTGCAACTTCTCTAATTTCACCAATAACCTTTGCACCAAGCTCTGCAACAAATACCTCATGATAGGGTGTTAAGTCGTTATTTATAACCTTAGACAAGCCCATTGGAGTATTGTATGATTCTGGAGTATTTAAAACACTGTACTTTTCAGAAAGTATGGTTCCAATTATAAATTTAGTACTTGTTTTACCAAAGCTACCTGTAATTCCAACAACCTTTAAATCTTCTCTTTCCTTGATCTTATTTTGAGCATTCTTATAAAAACCCATGTTGATTTTTTCTTCAATAGGCTTCATTATAGACGTGGAAATATATATTATAAAAGCTTGAAACTTGTATAATATATATGAAACTATAATCAAGGTTATTGAAATTGTAATCAATGCAGTTCTACTAGGTGTTATCATATAAAGACTGGCTAGCAGAACAATAACAAGTAGATTTAGTAAGATATTAGCTCTATACAATCTTGTCGCCCTTTGAGTGAATACCAAAGGTTTTTTTACCGGTTGTGTGTTAATGTTAAAACTGAATGCCTTTTCCTTATTGTTTTGAATCCATTTTTTATAATGCTCTGGATCATAGCCTTCTAACTGAGACATATGCAATGGCTCTTTAGATCTAACTGCTATAAATCTAATAGCTATGGCTACTAAGAGTATTAATATTATATATTCCATTTAAATACCTCCATATCAATTCAAAAATGCCTTTATAACTGCAACAAATTTGTTGTAACCATCTATATATGAGAAGTGTCCTGCTCCCTCTAGCACCACAAGTCCACTATCCTTTATTTCTTTTTCCATAATCTTTGCCATATAAAGTGGAGTTGCTTCGTCCTTATCTCCCCATATCAATAATGTAGAGGCCTTTATATCCTTTAGTAATGGCTGCAAGTTTTCATTTACAACCCTAACTAAAATCTTTCTCATAACACCAGAGGAATCTCTATAATCATCTGATCCAAATTTCTTATAGAACTTCTCCAATCTTTTGTCATCTTTAATCCAAAAAAACAAGTTTTTATATATAAATCTTAATGTTTTAAAGCTATAAACCTTAATATAATATCCTGCTCCTCTTTTTGGTATCAAACCTGCACTATCAATCAATACAATCTTATCAACCATTTCTGCATATTTAGCTCCAAATATTATGGATAATTTCCCACCAAAGGAGTGTCCAATGAAGGTTGCCTTTTCAATTCCCATAGCTTTTAGAAATTCTCTTACTATTTCTGCGTATTGAAAGGACCCTATTGCTTCTTTTGGATCTGATGATTTGCCAAAGCCAGGAAGATCTAATGAATACACTTTGTATTTAGTATTTACTATGTTTATAATTGGTCTAACTGAATCTATATTTGCTCCCCAACCATGTAGTACAATTAGGGGGGATCCTTCACCTTCTACTATATAATTTAAATCTATATCTTGGATATTAATTACCATAAAAACCGCCTTCATATATGTATTTCTTGTACTATTCTATTACTCATATTTTAAGATTATATCATATTCTAGGAGATTTATACAGTATTAAAAATGCTTGTGACCTTTAGAACGTAAAAAAATCCCCCATTAAGAGGGATTTTAATATTCTACTTTATCTAATTAAAATAATATTCCATTATATGCAACGAAAAGTGGTGCAAATACTAATGCAACTATAGTCATAAGTTTGATAAGGATGTTAAGTGATGGTCCTGATGTATCTTTGAATGGGTCACCAACTGTATCTCCAGTAACTGCAGCCTTATGAGCTTC
>CAYZZR010000100.1:0-495 GCA_964482775.1 uncultured Tissierella sp.
ACAATATGCACGATTTCATCGGGATCTTTAGTATCGAGACAAATCGGGAAAGCATCTACATTAGCAAATTCTTTAAATAAAACAGCTTTTCCTTCCATAACGGGAAGAGCTGCCTTAGGTCCTATATCCCCTAAACCTAGTACAGCAGTGCCATCTGTTACTACTGCTACCATATTTCCTTTGGATGTATATTTATATACATCATCTTCATTGGAATGAATTTTCTTACAAGGTTCTGCAACACCTGGTGTATACGCCAAGCTTAAATCATCTCTAGTTTCAATTTTGATCTTTGAGATTACTTCTACCTTGCCTTTATTCTTTTCATGAAGCTTTAAACTCTCTTCATAATAATTCAAAACGTTTTCCTCCCATCTAGAAATTTAATATAAGTATGTCTAATATTATCTATTGCAATTAACGTGCCAACTTTCAAAACACTTAAATTCAGCATTCTATAAATCCAGTCTTTTAATTGGGTGGATATTTAACCCA
>CAYZZR010000100.1:505-761 GCA_964482775.1 uncultured Tissierella sp.
TTAAGCGTGAAACAAGACATCACACCTCCTTATATTGGCTTATAATTCTATAATGCAAATTGCATGCCAATTTTTAAAACCTTAAAATCCAACAATCTTGAAAATTTTTCTATGATTTCGGGCAATAATACGTCCCATTTATTCAAAATCTTAACCCATTAATATGTACAGAGGAAAGTGCCATACGCCCCTTTTCACTCAATAGGGTGCCATTCCTACCTGCACTAGTTTCTACTAGTTCAAGAGATTTAGCATT
>CAYZZR010000100.1:771-7878 GCA_964482775.1 uncultured Tissierella sp.
GCGAGTTCAGACAGATATCGTCTTCCACATCCATTAGAATTCATCAATTTACTTAATACCCATATCATTTCTTTGCCTAAAATATCTTGTATTAATGAACCCTTATGACTAATTGGACTATTTGTAATATACTCTGGAAGATGTGTTGTAATAGCTAAATATTCCATAGCATTTTCTAATTGTCTAATGTTTCCTTGCCAATCAAAATCATACAATATTTTAATATCATCTTCCTCCAAAATCTCTTTTATATTATTAATCTTACCTTTACTATAGATTTTTAGAAAATGATTTGCTAAAGTTAAAATGTCTGATTTTCTCTCTTTTAAACTTGGCATTCTTAATGGTAAAACATTCAGTCTATAGTACAAATCTGCCCTGAAGTTTCCTTTATTTATTTCCTGTACTAAATCTTTATTTGTAGCAGCTATTATTCTTACGTCTATGGGAATTTCCTTGATTCCTCCAACCCTTCTTATATGTCTCTCTTGGATTACTCTCAATAATGAACACTGAAATTCCAAGGAAGCATCACCTATTTCATCAAGGAAAATCGTTCCCCCATGGGCCTCCTCAAAAAGACCTCTTTTTCCACTTTTTATTGCTCCTGTAAAAGAACCACCTTCATATCCAAAGAGTTCTGACTCCATCCAACTAGTTGTCATAGCCGCAAAATTAACAGCCACAAAAGGTTCCAAAGATCGATTAGAAGCTGAGTGAATAGCTTGTGAAAATAATTCTTTTCCAGTGCCACTCTCTCCCTCTATCAAAATTGTAGAGTCAGTATTCGCAAAGATTTTAGCCTTTCCAATCAATTTCTCCATACTATTGCATTCATATATAATATCTTTAAAAGTATAATGATTTGATATTATTGCATTTCTTGTTGTAAACCTTCTTATTTTGTGCTCATTTTTTTCTATTTCTTCGCTTTTTTCAAAAGTATAAATAAAACCATCTTCACTGCCACGACCTTCAATTGCATTTGAAGTAACAAATAAGGACTCATTGCCGGCTACTATAATTTGAGGTAACTCTTTATCATCGCTTATTGATAATTGTGGTAATACTGATTTAATATTTTTTCCTATAACATCATTACTTGATAAACCCAAAAGATTATACATGTATTGATTGCTAACAATAATATCTCCATATTTATTTGTATATATTATTGCCTTGGGTAAACAATTTGCAACAGTATCCAATCTACGGCTAATTACCTTCATTTCTTTTCCATTATCATATATTCGATTTAGTAATCCAATAATTTCATTTAGATAATGAGAAGAAAGGTTGTCCCCTAATACTTCTATTAAACCCAATTGCTTAGCAATATCGGCCAATGTAGTTATATCTAAACTTCTAGTCTCTAAATCAATTATTCTATCAACTTCATATGGAACCAGATATGCTTCCCCTACAGTAACTGCAATATCAAGATTTGGATATGAGGCAATGCCAGGATAATAAGGATAATAATTTATATAGTTTACTCCCAATGCCTTTAATTGTTCTATAGCTTGATAAGTTGTCTCTTTTCTATCGTTTACAAATAACACTTTACTAGCCCTTGGAAGTTCTAACAGTTCTGCTAGGTGTCTGTGATTTATTACCCTTCGACCTACAATATAATTTAAACCTTTATCTATTAAGGCCTGTACCCTTTCATTTATTACTCTAGGAGATGATAAAACAACAAGAGAACTTTCAATATCAAAATCTAAATTATCGCTAAAACCATATGGCTCAACTTTAATATACTTGCCAAATATCTCCCTACATTGTACTGCTAGATTGATTGCTGTTACTTTTCCAGGACTTAATATTATTAATCTTTCCATATATTTCTCCCCCCTAACTTACTATATTTTAATGTCATGGCAAGTCTTGAAATCACTCAATTCTGACAACTTATATCCAATATTATCATAAAAACACACTAGAAGCTACTACCTAAGAGTTTTAAATTTTAAGGCATCACTGTTAAAATCTTTCATCAAGATTGTGCACTGTTTTATTTACTAAAATAAAAACCCACTTTATATTAGTGGGTTTTTGCTTTTAAATCTTTATATTCAGATAATAAGAGTTTAACTACTAAATTGTAGCTCCTGACCCCTTCTGCCTGGTTGTTTGCCTTAAGATAATTGTCATTCATTGTCGTCATTATTTCCTCTGTCATTCCCTCTTTAGATTGCCAATAATCTCTTGAAAAGTCCATATCTCTTTTTACCGCATCACTTATTTGATTATAAAGCAAAAAGTACTCTTCTCTACTATCTCTATATACTTCATTGATTAGATGCTGCATGGCTAAATAGTAGCCTGAATATTGAAATCTTTCGTCAGGGTTACTGGTGTTGGCCTTATAGGCAATAAAGTTGGCCTCATCTTCCTTAGCAAATCCAATCTGATGTGCCATCTCATGAGATATGGTTGATAAAAGACTATGGTTTGGAATGTCAATATTCACATTTGCTTCTGATGTAAATGGTATGTAGATTCCCATTATACCTGTATAGCTCATATATTTTGATAAAGAAACTGGTTTTGCTTTTATATAGCTTTTATCTGAATTTATGGATCCTAAATCCAAGTCCTTAAAGCCTAGCTCTGCTATATCACTTAATTCTTGAAAATCCTCCGAGATGTAAAAGACTCCATCTGCATCCTCAAGAAGAGAACTTCGAATATAATTTGATTTATGTATCATCTCTAAGGAAAGCTCCTTTAATTCTTCAAAAGTAGCTGCTTCCTTATTCATATCTGTAATATCCATATAATCCAAACGAAAATAATTAAATCCCCATAAAAAATAGAAAAGTATATAAATAAGTGCCAAAGTTCTGACTAGACAATGAAGTATTACGCTTGCATTATTGAAAATAATCTTAGGATTTGTAAAAAGAATAAAGATCAATACAATAGGTAAAGTAGCAATAGCCAAAAGAAGAAGCTCAGCTATAGAAAAGGAAAATAATCCACTAATAAATCCTAGACATTTAGCAATGTATGGATAAATAGTCGAAGAATATATCTTCTCCACTAAAATAGGATTAAATGAAGCAAAGTAAACTAATACTCTAGTTATTAATGCAATACAAGATATAGCTATAGTACCTGTCCACCTATTTATATTAGTTGTTTTTTTGCTAGATTCAATAAATATACCTTCAAATGATTGCATATTAATTATCCTTTCTACCACTGCAATGAGGTCTTATTTAGACAATTGTATAATAAAGGACTAAGGAATACTAGTCCTATCTTTTTGCCAAATCAAAGGCATTGTCACATTGATAATGCCTTTGATTGGTAAATATTATATATGCTAGATTAGGAACATTCCCACAATGGTTGTCACCACTAAGCCAATGACTACAGGCTTAAAGTTTCTTCTTGTTAATTCAAATGGATCTACTCCACAGATTGCTGCTACTGGAATTACTGCCCAAGGAATCAAAGTACCTCCACCTACCCAAATTGCAGCCACTTGACCAAGTGCTGTAAGAGTAGCTACCCCTCTACCTAAGGCAGCACCAAATAGCCTTGCTACTGAACCTGCTAAGGATATTCCAGAAAATCCTGACCCATCAAGTCCTGTTATGGCTCCTACACTAGTAAGGGTTACTGCTCCCACTGTACTGTTTAAAGGTACTGCATTTGCTAAGGCTAATCCTAAGTCATTTACTATTCCTTGTGAACCTTGAGGAAGGTGTTCGCCAATGACCTTTAAAAATCCACTATCTCCTAAGTAGAAGAAAGCAGCTATTGGAATAACAGGTCCAAATATTTCAAATCCAAATTTAAGTCCTTTTACTAGATACTTTGTGATTTCCTCCAATGCACTTCCCTTATGCACTAGAATTGAAATCAATATAAGAATAAATATAGCTGTACCGCCTATCAAAGCCGTAGCATCTCCACCCTGAAGCTTCAAGGTAAACATAATGGCTACGTCAAGCGCGAAAAGTAGCGGAATCAAAATAGCTAATCTTTTCTTAATCTTCTCATTTAATATATTTTTAAATTCTAGATCTTCATCGATTGCAACACGCATTTTTTCCTTTTCAACCTTCAATTTACCACTCTTTAAGTCTCTTCTCAAGAATACAAAGGCAGTTACGGTTGTCACTAGACCCATGACAATGACTAATGGTACACTTGCTGAAATAACTTCACCAACAGGTATACCTGCTGCATCTGCAGTAAGCTTAGGGGCTCCTTGGATAACAAAGTCACTAGACAGTGCTATTCCGTGCCCAAAGAGATTCATAGCCATAGCTACCCCTAAGGCTGGCAAACCTACTTGAATAGCAATAGGCAGCATTACAGCTCCCACAAGAGCTACTGCAGGGGAAGGCCAGAAAAACCATGAAATAATCATCATGAGTACTCCTATTATCCAATATGCCAACGCTGGTGTCTTTATTAGTCTGGTAAAGGGAGATATCATAATTTCATTGATGCCACTTTTAGTCAGTATTGTACTCATAGCAACAATAACAGATATAATTAGTATAGTCCCTAATAGCTCAGTAATAGCAAATATAAAGCTGTTGAATACAGTCATAACTCCACTGGATACAGAACTAGTAGCTACTAATGCTAACAAGAATATCCCAGCAATACATACAAGAGTTGTATCTCTTTTTCTAATCATTACTAGTAATATTAAAAGAGTGAAAACCAGAAAAATGTAATGCAAAGCACTTAATTCCACGTTCATAAAATCCCTCCTAGAATTGTAATCGTAATTTACAATATGCTAGAAAGGACCTTATGGTTATTATTCTTTAATTGTAGTGATTATTACCTGAAAATAAATATACCCCATCAAAAATCCTCCTATTATATCTGTAGGCCAGTGAACCCCAAGATAGATTCTACTGACTCCCATTAATAGAACATCAGCTAGGGCAGCTCCATATATAATTTTCTTTTTATCTTTGAAGTATTGGTCCTTACATATAAGGTAGGCAAAACTTAGATACAAGCTCATTGATACCATTGAATGGCCACTTGGATAACTTAAGCCACCCTGTTCTACCAAAAAGAAATCAAAAGGTCTTGTGCGGTTAAATAGAAACTTTAAAATGTAATTTAAAATCCAAGATCCTAGTGATGAAGCTATAAGTACCTTAGATATGTAATGTTTCTTCTTTATTAAAGTATAAATGATTACACCAGATAGAACCGGGAATAAAAAATATCCCGAACCAATAAAGGATATAAATTTCATTATTGATAAAATTATCGGATTAGTACTAGCATGTATATACTCTAATAACGCTACATCAAACAATATTCCCTCTGTAGAATTTCTAACCATTATACCAATTATTAGAAATAGTGTTAGAGATATGCTTGGAAATATTATTTTATATTTTCTATGTTCCAACTTATGTACACCTCTTTAGATTTAGATTTCTACTTGATACAAATATAGGGCGACCAAGTCGCCCTATATCATATTATTTTCCTCTTTTTCTCTTTGGTGCTATATGAATTGCTAAATCATCAAGTCCTAATGCTGCTTCATGAACTGCTTCTGAAAGTGTTGGATGTGCATGGATTGTTCTTGTAATAGCCGATGCATCCAATTCATTAGCCATTGCTAACGCTCCTTCATGAATAAGGTCATTTGCATGAGGTCCTAAAATATGAACTCCAAGGATTTTGTTATCATCTTTGCCTGCAAGTATTTTAACAATTCCTTCTGCTTCCCCCAAGGAAAGTGCTTTGCCATTTGCAGAGAACATAAACTTGCTCGACTTATATTCTATTCCTTTTTCTTTAAGTTGCTCTTCTGTAAATCCTACTTGCGCAACTTCATTCATAGTAAATACACATGCTGGCCAATGCTCTAGAACTATTTCTGGATCGTGACCCATTAGCTTTTCAACTACATATTCACCTTGTGCACTTGCAACGTGGGCTAATTGTATCCCCTTAGAGTTTACATCACCTATTGCATATATGCCAGCTACTGTAGTTTCAAAGTCGTCATTTACTTGAATTCCCTTTTTACTTACCTCTATACCTACTCCTTCAAGATTTAGTCCATCTACCAATGGAGCTCTACCTGAAGCAATAAGCACATAGTCTCCTAGAACTTCTATTTCTTCATCTTTTTCTTTATATTTTGCAAGAACCTTAAGTTTGTCGCCTTCTTTAGTTATTTCTTTAGCTCTAATATCTACATAAGTTTCAATACCTTGTTTCTTTAACATAGGTGTAAGTCTTCTTGCGATTTCCTTATCGGAATCCTTTAGAATTCTTGATGCAAGTAATATAACTTGGCTTCCTAGCTCTTGATAGATACTAGCAAATTCAAGACCTATTACACCACCACCAACAACTATAAGAGTTTCTGGTATATGATCTAAGTCTAATAAATCATCAGAAGTAATAACTCCTTCTAGGTCAACACCTTTAGTTTCTGTCATTTGAGCAAATGAGCCTGTTGCAATGATTATATTATCTGCTATTACTTCCTGCTCTCCGCCTGCTAATAGCTCAACGGATATTGTATTCTTGTCCTTTAATGTTGCAGTTCCAGCGATGAACTCTATATTTTTGTATGAGGATAATAGTTGTTCAATTCCTGATACAAGAGTATTAACTACATTCTGTTTTCTCTCTTGTAGGGCCTTCCCATCTAATTTGTATCCATCAACTGTAATACCAAATTCATTAGCTCTCTTTAGAGAAGACATGATTTCTGCATTTCTAAAATATGTCTTAGTAGGGATACAGCCTCTGTTAAGACATGTACCCCCTACCTCTCTATTTTCTATTAGGATTACATCTGCGCCTAATTGAGCTGCTCTTATTGCTGCAACATAGCCACCTGGGCCTGCACCTATAATTGCAATCTTTTTAGTCAAATATACCCCTACCCTTCGTATTTTACTACTGGATTTCTTGCCGCCTTTGTTTCATCTGGTCTTCTTACTATAGTATCATGAGGAGCTGATTTTAATGCTTCTGGATCTGTTTCTGCTTCCTTAGCTATAGCAATCATTGCTTCTATAAAACCATCAATTGTTTCTTTACTTTCTGATTCTGTTGGTTCAATCATCAATGCTTGGTTGATAATCA
>CAYZZR010000101.1:0-7771 GCA_964482775.1 uncultured Tissierella sp.
CAAAAATATCGCTAGTAAAAAGAGTATTAGTTTTACAATCAAGGGTAATAAAGCTACCAGGCGCATGCGCATATGGTGTTCTAATAAATTTCAACTTTCTACCAGTTTTAAATTGATATTCAAATCCTAATTTTTCTATACATTGCTTAGGTGATTTTGTAGAATAATAATTAATAAATGTGTTATTTTCTTTATGGGATATGATTTTTAGGTCATCATGGTTTATAATAGCTTCAAGATGAGGAATATTCCCACATAAATCAGGATCGAAATGTTGATATATAAGTCGTTTAATTTGAGCTGGCTTGACACCGACCCTTAGAACCTTTAGCATAACAGTGCTAAAATCATCTCTACTGCCACCATCTATAAGTACAGCTTCGTCATCTTCAACTATTAAATATGGGTTACAGTGTAAGCTTGCATTATCATCAGAATATCCTACCCAATGAATCCCTTGAGCTATTTCTATAGGTTGTAAATAATCTAAGTCATATTTATTATCAGTCATAAATTTCTCCTCAGTCCTTACATATTAGGCTATCTCTTATTATTACGGGCCACTAAATCCATTATATCATTGTAGTTGATTTTAGTGATATATTTCAAGTAAAATAATATTAATTATTTCATTTTCTACAATAAAATGTTAATATTATCTAGGTGATAAAATGAGCTTAATTGAACAATATTTAAAAAAATGTAATCTCTGTCCAAACAATTGTAATGTCAACAGGATAAATGGCGGTATTGGAATCTGCAATGCTAGCTTGCTCCCCAAAATAGCTAAAGCTTGTCTTCATCTATGGGAGGAGCCATGTATTAGCGGCCAAGTAGGTTCTGGTGCAGTATTCTTCTCAAATTGTAATATATCTTGCTTATATTGTCAAAATTACAAGATAAGTCATGAAGGTTTTGGAAAAGAAGTCTCTATAGAAGATTTGTCAGACATTTTTCTAGATCTTCAAAAGCAAGGTGCTCTGAATATTAATTTAGTTTCTGCTACTCAATATATAGCACAGGTGGCAGAATCTTTAATAATTGCGAAAAATAATGGTTTAAATATCCCTATTATTTATAATTCAAATGGGTATGAAAGCATACAAGGATTAAATATTCTAAATGGATTAATAGATATATACCTGCCAGATTTAAAGTACTATGATGATAACTATGCTTACTCCTATTCCTCTGCTCCTAATTATTTTGAAAATGCAACTAAGTCCATACTTGAAATGTATAATCAAGTAGGTGTTCCAGAATATAAAGATGATTTAATAAAAAAGGGATTGATGATAAGACATCTATTGCTTCCAGAATTGACTAATGATTCTAAGAAGATTTTAAGGTGGATAAAAGACAACTTACCTTTAGAAATTCCAATAAGTCTAATGGCTCAGTATACCCCTGTTTATAAAGCTAAAACTATATCCGCCATAAACAGAAATATTTCCGAAAAGGAGTATGATAAGATAATTGATTATTTCTTTGAAATTGGTTTAGAAAAGGGTTTTGTACAAGAGCATTCATCAGCAACAAGTGACTATACTCCAACTTTTGATTTAACTGGAATAGACACAAAATAACCTTCTCAAGATTCGAGAAGGTTATTTTGTTATTAGCTATCCTATGGATTGGTTGGGGTATTAGTATTTGTATTTGTATTTGTATTAGTTTCAGTTTCGGTTGGATTTGCATTATTCCCTGGAACTGTAGTATTGCCTGGAACCTGATCTGTTACTGGATTTTCATTAGTAGGTGGAGTTTCTTTTGGTGTACAACCAACTAAAAAAGCCATTACTAATATAAACGTCATTAAAATTATTAAATATTTTTTCATTTCTTTCACCCTTCATATCATATTTTAAGCTTATTATTTGTTTTTTCAATAATATTATTCTTGATTATTAAATAAATTTTTGATTATAACTTAAAATAGATTTTAGAAAAACAAAAAAATCAGAAGTCTATAAGAATTAGATTCTAGTACTTCTGATTTTTATAATAATGAGTTTAAATACCCACCTCGTTGTAGTGGTGTAGTGAAATAGCTATGCAATTTCTGACAATTCTTAAATAAATATATTTGTCTATCTATTAGAACAATTTACCATCTTTTTTTGGCTTACTTTTCTTAGCCGTACTTTTCTTTGGATCATTTGCTCTTTTTTCTCTTCTAATTCTCCCAACTTTTTCTTCCTTTTTTTTAGAAGTACTTGAAGAAGATGCTTTTGAAGGATTTGGTCTACGGTTAGATTTTTCCTTTGGCCTTATTGTAGTATCCACTAATGGATATGGATGATCTGTAACCTCTGATATTGTCTTAGATATTAATTTTTGAATCGCACGAAGCAATGCTTTCTCCTCAAAGTCACAAAATGAAATAGCTTTTCCTCCAAGTCCTGCTCTACCTGTTCTTCCAATTCTATGAACATAGGTTTCTGGGACTTCAGGAAGGTCATAGTTTATGACATGAGACAGTTCCTCAATATCAATTCCTCTTGCTGCTATATCTGTTGCAACTAAAATCCTAGTCTTTCTTTCCTTGAAGTTATTTAATGCTAATTGTCTTGCATTTTGAGATTTGTTACCATGTATAGCTTGAGCCACAAGTCCTACCTTTTCCAAAGAATTTACTATTTTATCAGCACCATGTTTAGTTCTGGAAAATACTAAAGCTGAAGAAATACTCTTATCTCGCAATAAATGAACTAGTAAATTTGTTTTATTTACCTTATCAACAAAGTAAACTTCTTGGTCTATTGTATCAACTGTAGATGAAACTGGTGTGATATCGATTCTAATTGGATTTCTTAATATAGTATTAGCTAAATCACCAATTTCTTTAGGCATGGTAGCTGAGAAAAACATAGTCTGTCTAACCTTTGGTAAATAGGTAATAATCTTTCTAACGTCCTTTAACATTCCCATATCTAGCATTAGGTCAGCTTCATCTAGAACAAAATATTTGATGTCTTTTAAGCTAACAAACCTTTGATTTATTAAATCAAGTAATCTACCAGGTGTAGCAACTAAAATATCAATCCCTTTAGCCAAGTCCCTAGTTTGTGGATTTTGGGTAACTCCACCATAAATTACTAAAGTCTTGAATCCTAGATATTTTCCATAAGCTTTAAAGCTATCGGAAATCTGTATAGCTAACTCTCTAGTTGGAGCAACTACAAGGGCTTTTATTTGTCTACGCTCACTATTAGATCGTTGTTCTACTGACAATCTTTGTAATATTGGGATTGCAAATGCAGCAGTTTTTCCTGTACCAGTTTGAGCACATCCTAATAAATCTTTTCCCTCCAATAGTATTGGTATTGCCTTAACCTGTATTGGAGTAGGTTCAGAATACCCTTCAGATTTTAAAGCCCTCTGAATTGGCTCAATTAAATTTAAATCATTAAATATCAATATATATTCTCCCTTTGGTATGATATTAAAACTAATATCTATTCAAAATCATGCCTATTAAATTTTGCTATATTCTACAGCAATTTTTGCACCTAGTGCTGCATTATTATATACCAATTGGATGTTAGATTCAAGACTTTCTCCTCCAGTAAGCTTTTGAATCTTATCAAGTAGGAAAGGAGTTATCTCTTTACCCTTTACTCCTAGTTTATTAGCTTCCTCTAAGGCAGCATCAATATTTGAATTTATAAAATCTAAATCCATTGCATATTTTTCTGGAATTGGATTTCCAACTAACATTCCACCCTTTAATCCACAATCTTCCTTAGCATGGAATGCATCCGCTATTTCGTATGCTGTATCTAGCTTGTAGTCTACCTTGAATCCACTGTGAATAGTATAAAATGCTGGCATTTCATCTGTTTTATAACCTATAACAGGTACCCCTTTAGTTTCAAGATATTCCAGTGTTAGCCCTATGTCTAGTATTGACTTACATCCAGCACAAACTACCATTACATCAGTCATAGCTAACTCCTCTAAGTCTGCAGAGATATCCATAGTAACTTCTGCACCTCTATGAACTCCACCTACTCCGCCAGTTGCAAATATTTTAACTCCTGCTAATGCAGCTGCTATCATAGTTGTTGCAACAGTTGTAGCTCCATCTAATCCTTTTGATAGTATAACTGGTAAATCTCTACGACTTGCTTTTTGAACATCCAGTCCTTTCTTACCTAGATACTCAACTTCTTCTTTTGAAATCCCAACTGTAATTTTTCCATTAATAATAGCTATAGTAGCTGGAATAGCACCATTCTCACGTACAATCCTCTCAACATCAAGTGCTGTTTCAACATTCTTTGGGTATGGCATACCATGTGAAATAATAGTTGATTCCAATGCTACAACAGGTTTACCTTCCTTAATTGCATTTTTAACTTCCTCTGATATTACTAAATATTTTTCTAACTTCATATTTATCCTCTCCATATCTATTTATTTTCGATTCTATTATAAATACTCTCTAAAGTTAAATTTTCACTTATTGCTCCCATGGTTTCAGTACAGATTGAAGCTGCACTCAATCCTAATTTGGCAGAATCTTCTATTGTAAATCCTTCTTGCTTTGCATATGCTACTGCTGCAATAAAAGCATCTCCACATCCAGTAGTGTTTATTACCTTTGAAGGATAGTTTGATAGAATACCATGATTATCTTTATTTGCATAATATACGCCTTTACTACTTAGGGATATAAATAAATTCTTTACTCCTTCTTCAATGAGTTTATCAGCAGCTTTCTTTAGACTTTCTTCATCAGTTATTTTGATACCGCTTAATACTTCCATTTCTATCCTGTTTGGCTTTAAAGTATCAATATATGATATAATACTCTTAAATTTCAAAGCCTTATTAGTTGATACAGGTTCAGCTATGATAGGCACTCTACAATTCTCAGCTAAATAGATAATAGATTCTTCAGAAAGGTTAGCATCAATAATCAATAATTCACTACGATT
This sequence comes from uncultured Tissierella sp., assembly GCA_964482775.1. Classification (GTDB taxonomy): domain Bacteria; phylum Bacillota; class Clostridia; order Tissierellales; family Tissierellaceae; genus Tissierella_B. Next base: position 4,944 of record CAYZZR010000101.1, read on the forward strand.
GATTAAATCCAACTTAGCTTGTAAAAATTCTTTACTTAACAATTCATAAATTTTCATATCATTAACTGCAAGTTTCATATCTCCACTGTGATCATTTATGCAAAGATAAGTAGATGTTCTACTCTTAGGATGAATCATAGCATTCTGAATACCAATTCCCAATTGCCTACAATTCTTTTGTATTTCTTGACCATTTGTATCATCACCTAAGGCAGTAATAAATTCTACTTTTCTACCTAAACGAGATAAATTTTCTGCGATATTTCGCCCAACTCCCCCTGGAATAAATCTAATCACACCAGGGTTACTATCCTCGTCAATTAGTGGCATATCAGTTGTACCAATAATATCCATATTGGCTCCACCAATTACAGTTACATATCCTTCCTCATGAACAACATATCCTTTACCAACAATTTTACCTTTTTTCATAAGATTTGATATGTGAACTGCTACAGAAGACCTTGCAATATTAGCTCGATCAGCTATTTCTTGCTGACTAATAAGTGGATCTTCTTTTATCCATTGAAGTATTTGCGTTTCCCGTTCAGTCATTAAAACACCTCCAATAAAATAAACTTATGTTTATTTTGTTAAACATAAGTTTATTTTACTATGATTTATTTCTTTTGTCTAGTATGTTATTAAATTTTAAATCTATACCCCGCCCCCCATACAGTTTCAAGGTATTTATGTCTTTCAGAATTTATCTCAATTTTCTCTCTTATTCTTGCTACATGTACTGTTATTGTCGTAGTATCAGATAGAGCATCAAACCCCCAAACCCTTTCAAATAGTTCCTCTTTACTAAAAACTCTATTTGGATTTTCTACCAAATAAATAAGCAAATCAAATTCCTTTTGGGTTAAAAAAACTTCTCTATCATCTATAAACACTCTACGATCTTCCTTATCTATAGATAATGTACCTGCTCTAATTAACTTATTCTTTGATTTCAAATTGAATCTTTCATAAGTCTTTAAATGACTATTCACTCTTGCTACCAATTCACCCATTCCAAATGGTTTTGTTATATAATCGTCAGCTCCCAGGTTTAAACCTTTGATTTTATATGTTTCATCAGTTTTTGCAGATACTATAAGTATAGGTATTTCCTTTGAATCGGCTATTTCTTTTAATATATCAAAGCCATCTTTATGAGGAAGCATTAAATCTAGAATAATTAGGTCAAAACTATGATTATTAATGTAATTAAGACCAGTATTTCCATCAAAAGCACAAATAACTTCATATCCTGCCATTTCCAAATAATCCTTTTGTAGTTCAGATATACTTTTATCATCTTCTATAATTAATATCCTTTTCATGATATTACTTCCTCCCTTCTAAGCTTCTTTAAAGAAATCATTATAGAGGCACCTTCCCCATTTTCTGAGATAGCCCAAATCCGTCCTCCCAATCCCTCTACTATTTGCTTTGCAATAGCAAGTCCCATACCACTAGATCCTTCAATAGTTCTTGCAGTATCTGCCCTATAAAACCTTTCAAAAACATAGGGTAAATCTTCATGATTTATTCCTCTTCCATTGTCCTTGAATTCAATAATAACTGATGATTTTGTATCTCTCAGAATTATTGTTAGCAGACCATAATTATAGTCAATATTTCTCTTCGAATTATCCATAATATTTTGGATTACTCTTTTGAATTTTTCGCTGTCTATTTTAATTATAGGTTCAGATGAAAGATGATTTTCAATTAACAACTTTTTATTCTCACGCTCAAATTCAGATACACTATCTTCAAGGCAGTTTTCCATATATTTTACAATATTGACTTCTTCCTTTGCAAATGGCATTTGATTTAGGTCCAACTTTGAATATAACAACAAATCCTCTATCATAGTATTAATTAATTTCGTTTTATCAATAGCCTTTGATATATAGTATTTCTTTTTTTCTTCAGTATCTGCTACCCCATCAAGAACTCCATCCAAATAGCCTCTTATAGATGTTACTGGAGTCTTAAGGTCATGTGAAATACTTGATATCAAGAATTTTCTGTTGTCATCGATTTTCTGCTGATAATAAATAGAATTTTTAAGTTGAAGTCGTAATTGCTCAACAGAATTACCAAGATCCTTAACCTCTCCATAGCCTTGATCAGTAATTGCTGCTTCAAGCTCTCCATTTCTTAATCTTTCAGTCTCTTCTCTTAAATTTATAATTGGAGTTATGATATTTTTCATATTTTGCTTTTGAACAATTGTACTTGCTAGAGAAAAAACTAGCAAAAATATAATAAAAACAAATATAATAAGTCTTATATAAACATGGCCTATATTTACTATCGGGTTAAGAGTTATTATCATATGCTTTTCATTATTTAATGTTGTGAACTTCTCTAAATCTAATCTATAGTCAATATTATCGTGATTGTAATAGTTATCTTCAACACTTATGTTCATTAGCATTTCTTTTATTTCTAAGCCACTAAATTCTTCATTATTGTAAATTATATTATCGTTTTCAATAACAATAATAGCCGTATCTCCTAAACCACTGCTAAATGAGGTTTTATTAAATAAATCATAAAAGTATATATAGATAAACATGGCACAAGAAGTAATAATAATTGTGGCTGTTAGGCATAATATACTTTGTGCTAAAAATTTCTGTTTTAAATTCATATAATCATCCTAAATATCCTTTTTTTCAAAGAGGTAATACCCTAATGTAAGTAACATTATACAGTAACCAAGTAAAATAAGAAATATCCGAAATATTTTACTAAAATTAATATAGCTTCCTAAAATCAATTTATACCAATCTAATGTAGATGTAAATAAGATGCTCTTAAAATATGGA
>CAYZZR010000102.1:0-7752 GCA_964482775.1 uncultured Tissierella sp.
ATATAACACCCTAAGTCTGTATGCAACTCCTTATACATATTTACTAAAGACGGTGGTATTCTCACCTCAGGCTTTACTGAAAAGGCAAGACCATGTGCCTGATTTGGTCCATGATATGGATCCTGTCCTAGAATTACTGCTTTTACATCCTTGTAATCTGTGAAATGTAAAGCATTGTAAATATCATAGGGATTTGGATATACTACCTTAGTCTTATATTCCTCTAAGAGAAATTCCCTAAGTTTTTTATAATAATCTTTCTCTACTTCATCATTTAGTAGGTCTGCCCAACTATTTTTAAATATTTCCACTATAATAGACTTCCTTTCAAGTAAATCAATCCATTGATCAATATTTTCCCCTATACATCTTGCCTCCAATTTCTAGGAGCAAAAAGAGCAATTACCGTAAATAATTCTAATCTTCCAAACAACATAAGTATGGTAAACAATACTTTAGTAATCTGTGAATATGCTCCAAAATTTTGAGTAGGCCCAACAAACCCAAGTCCAGGTCCAATATTACCCAAAGTGGCAGCTACTGAGCTAATAGCACTTTCTAGATCTACACCTTCTAATGAAACTAGTAATGTTGATATAATAAACAAAAATAAATAAAGGGCTAAAAAGCTAACTATTCCTGATACAGTTTCATTATGCATTATCTTACCATTTATCTTTACAGGCATTATAGCCCTTGGATGGAATGATTTACCTACCTCTCTTTTAATAAGCTTAAGCATAACTAATATTCTTATTACCTTCATACCCCCTGCAGTTGAACCTGCGCAAGCTCCAATAAACATAAGCAATAATAGTATTCCTTTACTAAATGTAGGCCATAAATCAAAATCTACAGTTGAATAACCAGTAGTTGTCATAATAGAACTAACCTGAAAGTAAGCATCTCTAAAAGCAATACCGATATTATCATAGCTTGTAAGTATTAAATCTAGTGAAATAGAAATTACTGCCGCTGCTATTATTATAAGATATAATCTCAATTCTTCATCCTTAAAAACATCTCTAAACTTTCCTTTAAAACCTGAATAATACAGTGAAAAATTAACACCAGATAATACCATAAATGTAGATATAATCAAATGAATATATGTACTATTATAAGCACCTACGCTAGCATTTTTAGTTGCAAATCCACCTGTACCTACGGTACCGAATGTATATACAAATGCATCATATGTATTCATACCACCAATCATTAAGAGTATTACCTCTAGTAAAGTTAATGCTATATAAGATGTATACAAGATTTTTGCTGTATCTCTAAGCCTTGGTGCAATTTTCCCAGCAACTGGACCAGGACTTTCAGCCTTAAATATTTGAAATCCTTGAATCCCTAAAGCTGGTAACAAGGCTAATGTAAAAACAAGAATTCCCATACCACCTATCCAATGTGTGAAAGATCTCCAGAATAAAGTTCCCAATGGTAAAGCTTCAACATTTGGTAGTATAGTTGCTCCAGTAGTTGTAAATCCTGAAACTATTTCAAATAAAGCATCAATATATGTAACTGTATTTCCAGCTAGATATAGTGGTAAGGCTCCTAATATTGATGCGCTTAGCCATCCAAATGTTACTATTGCAAAGCCATCCCTTGCACTTATTTTATTTATAGTTTTTTTTCTAGTCGCTAATACTATCCCTATAAAAGCAGTTATTAAAATTGTAAATACAAAAGCAAACCTATCGTTCCCATTTGTAAATAAAGCTATTATATAGGAAGGCACCATCAGTAAGGATTCAATTACTAGAATGATCCCTAGTACCTTTAGCACGATTCCATAATTCACTAATAATTCCTCCCTTTGGTCGATTAAAAAACATTTTTAATGTTTGCAAGTCATCATTTAAACAAAATACAACAATTCTATCATTAGCTTTTATCACTGTATTGCCTTTGGGTATAATTACCTCCCCAAATCTGACAATTGCTCCAATTATAATTCCCTTAGGCAGGTGCAATTCAGAAATTGCTTTATTTATTATTGGTAGTTCTTTATCTATTATTATTTCTGTAACCTCAGCATCTCCACCTAATAATAGAGATACAGATACAACCTTCCCACCTCTAATATACTTTAAAATATTACTTGCAGTAATATATACTGGATTTACTGCAACATCAATACCTAACCTATCAACTATTTTTGTGTAATTAGGCCTACTAATCTTAGAAATAGTCTTTCCAACACCAGCTTGTTTTGCCATTACAGCCATTAATAGATTTTCCTCATCAAATCCAGTCACCCCAATAAAAGCATCCATAGTAGATAGGGATTCTTCCTCTAATAGGTGAATATCCGTGCCATCTCCGTGTATAATTAGGACATTATTTAGTTTTTCAGATAATTCATGACATCTTTCTTTATCCTGTTCAATTATTGTTACTTGTATTCTTGATTTCGAAAGTTTATCTGCTAAATAATACCCAATATTTCCTCCACCAAGAATCATTACCTTCTCTACAGTTTTCTTATTATAATCATCTATAAAATGAGCACTTACCTTTTCAATCTCATCATTCTTTCCTATTATATATATGACATCACCCTCAAGTAACTCTGTGGATCCATCAGGTATGATAATTACACCATTTCTTGAGATTGCAGTAATTAGCAATCTTTCAAACCCTTGTAAATCTTTAAGCTTCTTGCCTACAAACTCTTCATTATAATGAATATTAAAATCTATCATTTGAACCTTACCACTAGCAAAATCCCCTGTATTAAATCCATAGCTTTTAAGTAGATACTTAGAAATAGATGTAGCTGTAGCTAAGTCAGGGTTAATAGTATGATCAATACCCATTTCAATCTTAATAAAGTCTAATTGCTTCATATATTCTGGGTTTCTAATTCTAGCAATAGTTTGCTTGCATCCTAACTTTTTGGCAAGGGTACATATTACAGTATTTGTCTCGTCACTATCTGTAGAAGCTACTAGTAGATCAAATTTTTCAATATTTAGTTCTTTAAGAACTCTAATATCTATTCCATTAGCTACTACAGTATAAACATCCATATGCTCATTTACTCTATCTATAACAGAAGAATTAATATCTAAAACCGTTACATCTATATCTTCAGAAACTAAAGACTCAGCTAACTTTTGTCCAAGCTTGCCAGCCCCAACTACCATAACCTTCATTCCTCTTCACCTCTATGCTTAATATAACAAATATTTCTAAATAAGAAAACCCCAATAATAAATATTATTGAGGTTAAATAGACTAAGAAGTTTTACTTTTAATATTGGTGTTGATAACTACTAGATAGCTTAAGAAATACATGGCTATTATAGTAAGACCTAGGACTAATAATTTTGTCATATCAATCCTCCAAGCAAATATCATCTCTATAAATCCAAAATACGCTACTCCCAAAAATATGGATGTGATAGAGAAAATTATTCCAATAGTTATCCAAAACTTATATCCAAATCTATAGTTTAATGATGCAATTAAATTCATAATACTTGTTAGAGCTAATAATAATGTAAATAAAGAAAAAACTATAAATATGGAACTATCTGATGCAATATTAAAAAACCCAAAATCAACCATAGGCTCTAGCCCTAATCTTATAATCATACCAATATCAGCTTTCATCAAAATTGTTTGTATTATTGAAAATAATAGACCAACTATTATGTTATCCAATATAAATGCCTTAAAAAAATCCTTCCTAGTAATACTAAAGCCTAAGGCAAGTGGAAAATCTTCATAGTAAGTGGTATAAACATATATAATAAAAAATATGAATATAGGCATCATGTTGGCACCAGCTACTGAAATGGTTTGACTATTGCTAATTCCAAAATATCTATTGTCATAAATACTCATAAATATATATGAAGCTATATCCACTAAAATCATAACTCCCCAGAACCAAGCTAAGGATTGCTTCATATCTATACTCAAAAATCTAATAGATCTTTTTAAACTATTCATTCTTGATTCCTCCTTGTAAATTTTCTGTTAAATAGACGAAGAGCTTTTGAAGAGGAATGTTGCTTATTTCTATATTGTTAGTCTTGAGAGTGTTCTTTTCTTCCTTGGTTAATTCATCAAATAAGCCTACTATTAAGGATGTGCCAAATTCTTCTTTATGAACCACATTTTTATTCGCTACAAAAGTTTTTATATAGTCAGCATTACCATTAAGAAAATAACCTTTTTCCATTAACTTAACTACTTCATCTTTGATAAATACACTCTCATCCTTTAATATGATTACCTCTTCAAAGAGGTTTGTAACCTCATCTATTAGATGAGTTGATATAATAACCGTTCTGGGATTTTTTTGAACATCCTCTAGTAAAGTATTATAAAACTTATATCTAATAGCAGCATCTAAACCCAAAGATGGTTCATCAAATATGGTAATCCTTGCTCTAGAGGCTAAGCCAATTATAAGACCTAGCAAAGTTTGATTTCCGCGGGACAATTTATGATACTTCTTTTTCACATTTAGATTGAAATCCTTAACTAAAAAGTCCTTATACTCTTCGTCCCAATCCTTATACAGTACTTTAGCTATTGCAAATATCTTCTTTACTTTATAATCATCAACAGGAAGGCCTTTTTCCCTTACCATGCATATATTTTCTACTGCCCATGAATTCTCATATATCTCTTGGCCATCTAGTGTAAGTGTGCCACTGTCACTTTTTAACTGATTAGAGATTATATTTAATAAGGTTGTTTTTCCTACTCCATTTCTTCCTAAGAGCCCATAAACTTTGTTTTCTTCAAGACTTAAATCAACATTGCTTAAGACCCTTGCTCTTCCATATGATTTGCTTAAATTCTTTATTTCTAGCATTATATTTTTCCCTCCTTTAATTCCTTAATATAGTCAATTATTTCATTGTTGCTTATCTCTAGTCTTTCTGCTTCTATTATTATATTGGGTAGTATTTCTTTGAAAAATACAGATTGCCTTTTCTTAAGAATCTTTTTCCTGGCTCCTTGGGCTACAAACATACCTAATCCTCTTTTCTTATATAGAATTCCATCCTCAACCAAGAGGTTCAGACCCTTTCCAGCAGTAGCTGGATTTATTTGATATACCTTTGCAAACTGATTGGTTGAAGGCGCTTGGTCTTCTTCCTTAAGATTGCCTAATAGGATTTCATTCTCTATTGAGTCCGCTATTTGTACATATATTGATTTATCTGAGCTTAAATCTAACAAAATATCACCTCCGTGATGGTTCTTTGGTTAGTTACTTGTGTAATTAAGTATATATCTGACTATGATTTTTGTCAAGTAAAAAAAATCCAGTAGATTGCTAAAGCAAAATACTGGATTTTCTTGAATATATCTATAAAATTTTCCTTACTTATGAAAGCTACAGGGTAGCAGCAGAGTTTACCAGCTCAACAAAGCGGCGAAGCACAGTGGCTATCTCAGCTCTTGAAGCTCTACCCTGTGGGTCGAAAAGATTTCCATCTTTGCCATCGATTAATCCTGCCATCTGCAACTGCTTCACTGCATCCTTGGCATAGTCGTTGATTTTGGAGCTATCAATAAAGGTATTTTCCTCGTGAATACCTGGCATAATAAATCCTATGGTCTTGGCATAGTTGCTTATAATTACCGCCATCTGCTCACGACTAATAGCTTGATCTGGACCATATTTGTTGTTTCCTATTCCCTTTGAAATATTGTTTTCGCTTGCCCATTGGATGTAACTCATATAATAGTCGTTTTCATCTACATCCATAAAGCTACTGTTCTTGTAGGCATTTACATCAATATTTGCCAAACGTCCCAGTACAGTGACAAACATTCCTCTGGTCATATCAGTATTTGGACTAAAGTTAGAACTTGAAGTTCCACTGAACAATCCTTTATCTACTACAAATTCAATATCTTCCTTTGCCCAATGGTCTACAATATCCGTAAATGAGGTCTTGGTCTCTTGATTATCAATATCATTAGGCTTGTCCGGTGTAGGTGGTGTGACTACAACAGGAGGTTTCTTGTTTGAGGAGCTTCCTCCACCTGAGCTAGATCCGCCACCTGAACTGCCGCCTCCATTGTAGTTAAAGGTCGCTGAAATGGTGTGATTCTCGGTTACATTGCTAAAGGTATAGCTTGTTATTTTCCCTTGGCTTACTCCATCAACCTTTACGTCAGCAATAGAATAGTTACTATTTGCTGTGATGTAGAAAGTTTCGTCTTCACCATTGTTGACCGTGACACTTCCACTTGGAGAAATACTTCCTCCTAGTTCTGCTGATGCGGTAATAGTGTGATTTACAATTGGCGCTGGTGTTACTGTAATATCAAAAGTTTTTGTATAAGCATCACTTGCAGTTAAACCATTTTTAACAGATGCTTTGACTCTTGCTGTACCTGCAGAAGTTGCCTTAAAAGTGTTGTCGCTAATTGTTGCTCCTGTAGTATTTGCCCCTTCCACACTCCAAATAATGCTAGGGTCTGAAATATTATCGTGATCAACCGTACCCTCTAAAATCAAATCAGTATTGACCTCCACAGAAGTTGCATTGGTCATTTCAATGTCTGTGATGAACTTTGGATTGAGCTTAATCTTGACATATTTGTGAGCCCAATTTAATGCTGTGCTGCCATCCCACTCATCTCCTGGTTCCTCATTACCCACCATGACTGAATCTTTCTCTCCATTTGTTTTTAGACTTCCATTTACTGCATAATTACCACCATATGCCGTCACTTTACCGCCGTTGATGATGATATTACGCCCTCCAAACTCAAATAATCCATATTTCTCTCCCCTGATATCTAGGGTGATATTGTTTATGGTGAGTCCTCCTTGGGTAAGGATTGCTGAACTATCATTATTGCTCCAAGCAGATGCTGCTCCCCTGCCAGAAGTCACTGACAGCGACCCTTGGCCTCCAATTATTAACTCTTTGCACCTAATCCCGTAGCTACTTTGATTTGCATTAACACCGCTAATTGTGTTTGTACCAATCAGATTTAGAGTCAATGTAGAATAAGTACTATAAATACTTACTTTATCATCATAACCTGTAGTATTATATGCTCTTGTAATTTCTGCATTATTTAAGGTCAATGTTTTAGTAATACTGTTATAAGAAACCTTTTGATCCCCAAGCACATCATCCGCATTTGCACTGGTAACTCGAGTCCCTCCTACCCAGATATCATAATTGGTTACAGGCTGGGGATCAAACTCGAGGTATTTGTAGGTATTGATTCCCCATATAATTTCCCCTACATTGAAAGTTACCGGTGAACTTCCATCGCTATAGACGCTTGCTGTTACGGAAGGATTATAATCTCCAGAGTATACTGGCGCCTTGCCTATGGCTACACCTTTATCGGTAAAAGCAGAAGAAGCTGTCACTGTACCACCAGAGATGTTGATGTCCCCCATAGCATAAATGCCATAATACCCTTTAGCTTCAAGGGAACCATCTCCTGATATTTTTAGTTTTCCGCCAGATATGGTATTAATTGCAGCGGCTGAACTTTCCTCGATTTTATTTTCAATGGTGTTATCACCAATCAATATAAGGTCTAAGTCATTATTGGCAATCCATATAGCATTGTTTTTAGCATGATCAACAGTTCTATAATTTGGACCAGTTGCCTCCTTATAGATAATATTGGCATCTTTAAGTGTTAATTCTGGGGTAGGCCCAGATTCGCACTTTATATTATAATTGGCTGCGGTAGCTTCAGTAAGAGTGGTATTGTTGCCCTCTATTGTACTAGTTG
>CAYZZR010000103.1:0-7740 GCA_964482775.1 uncultured Tissierella sp.
CTTAGCTAGTCCCTTTAATCCTCTTGAGATAGCAGATATTTCCTGCTGTCTACTTTCCTGAGAATTACCTATAGTCATTAACTGCAAGTAGTCTACCAATACTAGGTCTAAACCCTTCTCAATCTTTAATCTTCTACACTTTGCTTTCATCTCCATCAAGGAAATTCCAGCAGTATCATCTATGAAAATACTCATTTGGGATAAGGGTGCCATAGAATTGACTACCTGTATCCACTCATCATCAACTAAATTTCCACTGATTATCTTTTGTAAATTCACATGTGAAGTAGCACTTATAATTCTTTGAACCAATTGTTCCTTGGACATTTCAAGTGAAAATATGGCTACACTTGCATTGCCCTTTAGGGCACTATTTGTTGCTATATTTATTCCAAGGGCAGTTTTACCCATAGAAGGTCTTGCGGCTAAAAGTACTAAGTCAGACTTTTGCAATCCTGATATTTTGTTATCCAAATCTGTAAACCCGGTTGTAAGCCCTGTAAGAGCTCCTTTATTAGCTGCTCTTTCCTCAATCTGGGCAAAGCTAGAAAGAAGAACATCACTTATTGGTGAAAATCCCTCTCTATGACTTCCTTGAGTTATATCAAAAATATTCTTTTCAGCCTTCTCAATAATTACCTCAACTTCTTCAGAGTCCTCATAAGCCTTGGTCATAATCTCATCACTTGATAAAATAAGCCTTCTTAGAATGGATTTCTCTTCCACTATCTTACAATAATATTTAGTATTTGCAGTTGTTGCTACACTGCTTGAAAGATTGGCAATATAGGTTACTCCTCCTATATTTTCAAGAGTTCCTCTTTGCTTCAATTCCTCTGATAGGGTAATTAAATCAACTGGCTCATTTTTATTAAACAATACTATAATTGCTTCAAATATTTCTTTGTTGGCTTCTTTATAAAAATCATCTGGTCTAATAATTTCTATAGCGGTATTTATAGCTTCCTTGTTTACAATCATAGCACCTAAAACAGACTGCTCTGCCTCAATACTATGAGGAGGAATACGTCCCATGTGTCCTTCCATTCCTACACCCCTATTCTACCTCTACATCAACCTTAAGCTTTGCTGAAATTTCTGGATATAGCTTTACATCTACCTCTACAATTCCTGGTGTCTTTATATTATCCTTTAAGTCTATTTTTCTCTTGTCTATATCTATTTTGTGTTGTGAGTTTAGATTATTGGCAATATCTAATGATGTAATAGAACCAAATAGCTTTCCAGCCTTTCCACCCTTAGCCTTGATTTTTACAGTTAATTTCTCTATTCTTTCCTTCAAGGCTAGGGCCTCATTTTGCTCTTCTTTTTTCTTTTCTTCAATTTGGGCCTTCTTCTCTTCCCATTTTTTTAGATTGCCTGGTGTAGCTTCTATAGCAAGATTTTTTGGAAATAGGAAGTTTCTAGCATATCCATCCTTGGAATTAACTAAATCTCCCTCTTTCCCCAATCCTTTAACTTCCTTTAATAAGATTACTTTCATTCTTTTTTCTCTCCTTCCTTAAGATATATCTCAATAGTGTCAATTAACTTCTTCTCAGCTTCATCTATGCTTACATTAGATAATTGAGTTCCTGCACTGGTCAAATGCCCTCCACCGCCAAGCTTTTCCAATATAATCTGAACACTAACATTTCCAATTGATCTACCAGATATGTGTATTTTTGAATTCATCTTTGTCAATACAAATGAGGCTTCTACATCATTTATATTTAGTAGCTCATTTGCAGCCTGAGCAGCAATCAACATGGAATCATCCATTTCCTTTTCCAATCTACCTATGGCTACTACATCAAATACAAGCTTTGCTGATTTTATGACCTCTGCCTTATTTATGAAGGTATTGATATCATCCCTAAATAGTTGCTTAACAATAGTAGTATCCGCTCCTGCTCTCTTCAATAGTGAAGCTGCCTCGAAAGTCCTAACTCCTGTTTGAAAACTGAAGTTTTTAGTGTCTACAGTGATACCCGCAAGTAAAGCCTCTGCCTCAAACTTAGTAAGGTTAGTATCCTCACTCATATATGACAGTACCTCTGTAACAAGCTCAGATGTACTTGATGCATATGGTTCTAGATAGGTAAGAACTGGATCCTTTATAAATTCAGCACCTCTCCTGTGATGGTCAATAACTACAATTTTATCTACTAGATCTAGTAGGTCTGGAGCCTCTGTAAAGCTAGGCTTGTGATTATCAACTACAATCAAAACTGAATTTTTGTCTATAAGCTCAGTTGCTTGATCTGTACTTACTATCTTATCATACAATTGTTGTTCTTCATTTCTTAATTTTTCTAGTAAATTTCTGATTGATGGATTTTCTCCATTTAGTACTAGATATCCCGGTCTCTTTCTATTCTCTATAGCTCTAAGTATTCCAATGCTTGAACCCAAGGAGTCCATATCTGGATTTTTATGACCCATTACAAAAACCTTGTCAGCTTGATCTATCAGTTGCCTTAAGGCATATCCTATGACTCTGGCCTTTACTTTATTTCTCTTTTCCATAGCCTTGGATTTTCCACCAAAGAATTCAAAGCTAGTCCCTGTCTTTAATACTGCCTGATCCCCTCCTCTACCAAGAGCTATATCTATGGTAGCCTTAGCATTTTCATAGGACTCTAGAATACTTTCTCCTACAGCACATACACCAATACTTAAGGTAATTGGTATAGTGTTTCCAATGTTCAATTCCCTCATTTGATCCAACAGGTCAAATTTTCTCTCCTGAATACTGTCTAAGGCCGCATTGTCAGTAATAATTAAATACTTGTCATTTTCATATTTTCTAACTATACCCTTATATTCAGTAAAATAAGCACTTACTCTTTTATCAATTTCTGCTAAAACTAATGGCCTATTCACGTCTAAGGTAGAGCTCTTTATGTCATCATAATTATCAACATATATCAAACCTACAACGGTTTTTTCGTCTTTATAATCATCTTCAAGTAAGATATAATCCGTATTATCTACCCAATAAAGCATAATTATATTGTTTCTAAGGGAGTTCTTCTTTGTATCTACCTTGTTTATATATATCTTATAGAAGTTGCTTCCATACTGAATATTGATAGGAGTGTTCTCATCTTTATTCTCCATATCCTCTAATGTAAGATTTGGTATCAGTTCATATATCCTTTCATTGAGTATATCATCCTCTACTATCATCTCCATAAAAGGTGTATTGTACCAAGTAATGACCCCATTCTCATCAATTAAAACCAGTGGAAAAGGCATATTGAATATTGCATGCTTTGTTGCAGAATCAAATTCGCTAGATAATTCCTCAATATAACTGATCAATTCCTTATTTTTGTGATTTGTGCTCTTGAAATTATAGATAATTAAGTAGCCTAGAACAAAGGCACAAATTAGTGCAACCACTGGTTGATATATGGCAATGATTGCTACCATTAGAGCTACTACCAACAGATAAAGCCTTGAATCATTCATCTTAAATATATTTCTTTTTTTCATATTTACCTCCTATCTATTAAGATTTAGGTCTTCTTAGTCTCCTAAGGTCAAATATTGTATCAGCAATTCCTATTATGGATATTAGCATGCCAATAGGGGCTATAATTGATAATATTAGAATCAGAAGTATCCTTATATATATTTTTACATTTGATTTAAGCATATAAAAATCTATGACAGATAGTCCCTGAATTATAATCATACTATAGACCAAAAAGGTTATATTGGTAAGTATGACTTGATAATATGGTAAACTAAATAAATATATGAAAATCACTACAGAATACATTGCAATAATACCAGGTATTATGTCTTTAGGTAGTTTAAATCTAGAAAATCTAGGAATATAAATTATACCTTGACCAGATTTCCTAAGCAATACAACTGATATATAATAGCTGCAATAGCTTATTACAAAGGAAATAAGCATTATAATTGAAGGTAATGCAACTAGTATATTCTTGTATGTTGACTCTAAAAGATTCATAGTCTTTATCAATTCAAAATCTGATAAACCCATATCCTTGTAAATCTCAGTTTGGGTTTGGATAATTAACTTAAAGGATTCCTCCATTTGACTTACTATGTTTACTCCAGCAATATTTTGAGCAAAGCCATATAAAACCAATATGGATAGAAACAATACAATTGTTGATATAGCCAATGGTTCCCATGGTCTTTTTCTGGATTTTATACCATCTGAAATAGCATAGGTAACGGGCATAAATATAAAGAAAATTATCACTCCACTTAACATATCAACCATTATACCTGTTATCAAACATACTAAAGCCATTGAAACTATACTTTGTAAACTTCCTCTTTTAACTCCTAAATATATAAAAGCTGCAGGAAAAAATGCAAGAATTACTGGAAACATATATATACCTAGTACAGCATATAAAGACATAAATATAGTTATACTCAAAATTTCCATGTTCTCATTTTTAAACTTTTCATTATTCAAATATTTCACCTCTAACATTTAAGCATTCTATACCTATTATACTCTAATTTATTTAAAAGGTCTTGTAATTATAATATAAATTAAAAGCACTTTAGTCAAATAAAAAAAGAGAGGTCGCCCTCTCTATTAATCTGACTATATCAATTCATTTTTTATTTATCTATATACATTGCCTCAAAGTCGGTACGAATCGATGGGCTAACCCATTCACCTGAAAACATAGGGAAAGAAATTGCTATATCTTTAACCTCTTTTGCTATTTGTCCTAATATTTCAGGGTCTTGATGATTTTTAAGAGTCTTCCCTATCAAACAACCAATCTTATATAAAGTTTCTTCCTTTGCTCCTCTGGTTGTCATAATACTGCTTCCAATCCTTATACCACTGGCAACTGATGGCGGTAAGGTATCAAAAGGAATCATATTTTTATTTGCTACTAAACCAACCTCATTTAATGTGTCCTCTGCTAATTGACCTGAAGGTACTATTGTGGTAACGTCAAGCATTACCATATGGGTATCAGTTCCGCCGGTAATCAGTCTAAGTCCTTCTTCAGCACAACCTTTTGCTAGAGCTTTTGCATTGAGAACCACTTGCCTTACATATGTTTTAAATTCAGGTTGCATACATTCCTTAAATAAAACTGCTCGAGCAGCTAACATATCAGCTTTTGGTCCACCTTGTATTCTAGGAAAAACTCCTCGATCAAGCTTATCGGCTAATTCTTTTTTGCACAAAATTACACCGCAGCCTCTTGGGCCTCGTAGGGTTTTTTGTGTAGAAAAGGTCACAACATCTACGTACGGCACCGGACTAGGAATAGCTCCTCCAGCGATAAGACCTATATCGTGGGCACAGTCTGCCCACATATAAGCACCTACTTCATCTGCTATTGCTTTAAATTCTTTATAATCAATCATTCGAGGATAGGATGATGCACCACAAATGATCATATTAGGCTTATGTTTTAATGCTAATTCCCTAATGTTTTTCATATCAATATGTTCAGTTTCTTTATTTACACCATAATTAACTATATTAAATCTTTTACCGCTCAAATGAAACTTAGCTCCATGACTTAAGTGTCCACCATCGCTTAAATTCATGCTTAGAACTGTATCCCCTGGTTTTAAAAGTGCTTCTAAAACTGCCAAATTGGCAATGGTAGCATTACCTGACTGAACATTTGCATGTTCACAGCCAAAAAGGTTTTTTAGACGTTCTACTGCCAGTAATTCAGCTGCATCTGCATTGGCACAGCCTCCTACATATCTTTTTCCTGCATATCCTTCGGTGTTCTTATTAGTAAAAGCACTACCTTCTAGACAAGATGCAAGGGGAGATACTACGTTTTCTGATGCTATAAGTCCTATTGTAATTCTTTGACGCTCTTCCTCAGCGTGTAGTAGCTCAGCGATTTCCGGATCAAAATGATTTACCAATTTCATTGCATTTTCTTTTATCATATTATTCAACTCCTAATTTTAAAATTTATTAAAATTTATATTATTACTTCCTAGTCCTATTAATCGCCATCCTTATTGTCAGAAGAATACATAACATATTTGTTATGAGCATCTTTCAATGCCACAATTAAAGGTTTTTGTACTATGGCTAGAAATCGTGTTTTTAATATTTCTATTATCTTATCTCTATCATTTATAAGATTTTTTCCACAAATAATTTGGCGAAGGAATTCTTCAGTTTCTGCCATTACAGTAGTACATACCATATTGACGATTATGTCTGTTTTGGTTTCTACAATTAAGCTTAAAGAAAATACATTATAGACTGCACTTATAGCATCCTCTTTACTAGGTTTTGCTTGTCCTGTTACAAATATGGTTGTTTCTGAATATTTCAATCTCATCTACCTCCTTCTTAATTTACATATCTTACCCAAACAAATTAACCATAGTAGTATTAACTACTAGGAGAACCCAATCTGCTAGAATTCCACCTGTGACTATAACGCAAAGGTAGGCGATTTTGCTAGGTCCATATGCCTGAGATACGCTATCAATATTTGCAAGACCGTTTGGTGTAGCTCCCAATCCGTGCCCACACATACCAGCACACATTACTGCTGCATCAAAATCCTTTCCACAAGCTCTAAATACTACAAAGTATAAGAATAATAAAGTAGTCACCAACCCAAGAACCAATGTTAATGCCATAGGTATAGCTAATTCAGCTAATTCCCATATTCTTAAAGATATCATTGCCATAGAAAGGAATACTCCAAGTGTAAAATCCTGAATGAATTCCATAAGTTTTGGATTGATGTCAAACCACTTAGTATGTTCATTAATATTACCAATAATAGATGCCATAAGTGCTGACCCAGCAAAGACTGGTATTGTGATTCCAAATCCTTCATTGATAAAACTAGACACATATTTTCCAAAGGTAACCAATATAGTTATTATAGTCAAATGATAGAAAATAGCATAGACAGTTATAGCTTTATTCTCTTTTATGGATTCATCTTTATAGGCATCCGCTAGTGCACCTTCCGTCTCATTATGTCTGTTTACTAAATTGTTTTTGACAATAAGACGCCTGGCCATTGGTCCACCAAAGAAGCTACCAGTAATAAGTCCAAAGGTTGCTGCTGCCATACCAACAGAATCAGCCCCAATATGTCCCAAATCAACTAACATCTTACCATAAGCTGCTGCGTTTCCATGTCCTCCTGCTAAAGGAGCTGACCCAACTTGTACAGCAAGTGCAAGATCTAGACCAAAGACATTAGCGCCTACTACACTTACCAATGCTTGGATTAGAATCAAGATAGAAGTCATCAAGAAATATTTTAATAGGCGACTCCCTCCTTTTTTTAAGAGAGAAAGACTAATTCCAAAGCCAACACAAGTAAAGAACAGGTTTTGCATATCGGTTTGATATGTAGACATGGTATTAATAACTAACAAACCTGTCTGACGAAATAATAGGTTTAACAATGCAAATAAGGTTCCGCCAATTACTGGAGCAGGGATACAATATTTTTCAAAAAATGAAATTCGTTTCTTAATCTGTTGTCCAACTAATAACATAAATAGAGCTAGTGCAATTGTACCAATTGCATCTAAATTAATTGTTAAGATACCGTTTTCAATAAGAATATTCATAATCGTACCTTCTTTCTTCTTTTTTTGACTCAGACTGTAATTATTCCTCTTAAGCAATGTGTATTACAAATGTAATAATTCACTGATTCCCTAGTTTTTCACCAATATTAATAGTCTAAAACCATAAACCCTTGTAATCAT
>CAYZZR010000104.1:0-7711 GCA_964482775.1 uncultured Tissierella sp.
GGTTTCGCGTATAGTATTAAAAGGGGATGTTCCAAGTCCTCTAAATCCTCCTGAAGGCTGTCGTTTTGCACCACGTTGCTGGATGGCACGTGAAGAGTGTAAAACAAAGACACCTAAGCTAGAGCCAGTTGATGACAAGGGTCACAGTGTTGCATGCCATTTCTGGAAAGAATCACGTGAATTAGCCTTGAAGGCGCAAAAACAGCAAATCTAAGTAAGGTAGATGAAAGGAGAAGGGTATGAGTATAGAACTAAAGGGTGTAATTCCACCAATAGTAACACCTTTAACCAATGATTATGAATTAAATGAAAAAGCACTTAGAAAAATGATAAATCATCTTATAGGAAACGGATTACATGGCTTATTTCCTGCTGGGACAACTGGAGAATTCTATGGACTAGATAGTGACGAATATAGAGCATTATTGGAAATAACCATGGATGAAGCAAAGGGTAGAGTTCCAGTATATGCTGGAGTAAACTATATAACAACAAAGGGAGCAGTAAAACTAGCACAGATAGCTCAAGAAGTTGGAGTTGATTGTTTATCAATATTAACTCCGATGTTCATAACTCCAACACAAGAGGATATCTACAGACATTATAAAACTATTGCTGAAAATACTGATTTACCAATAATAATGTACAACAACAAACCTAAAACAGGAGTAGATATAACACCACAAACAGTAGCTAGACTTGCAGATATAAAGAACATAGTTGGTGTAAAAGATAGTACTGGTGATATGACTAACACAGAAGAATATCTAAGACTTACTAAAGGCAAGGATTTCTCGGTAATGATGGGTAGAGATACACTTATTTATGCAGCATTATCATATGGAGCAACTGGAGCTATAGCATCTTGCTCAAATGTAGCACCAAGAGTTGCAGCAGATATATATGACAAATATATAGCTGGAGATTTAGAAGGAGCATTAGAAGCTCAATACAAGCTTGCTCCACTAAGAATTGCCTTTGGATTAGGTACATTCCCAGCTGTTATAAAAGAGGGATTAAAGCTACAGGGTATAGATGTAGGACCATGTTATGAGCCAGTAGGACCTCTTAAGGAAGAAGAAAAACAAGAACTTAAGAAGATACTTACAGAATTAAAGTTAATATAGATTTGACTAAAGGATGCTACTAAGTGACTGGTAGTATCTTTTTTGTGATTAAAACCTAGACAACATTGAAAATTAGACTGTTATTTTTAAATTCTTCTAGATAGTAACTAATAAGTATATTTTAAATAATATGATAGTGTAGTACTCAATATTAATTAATAGGAGTGAGAAAATGCTATCACGCAGTGAATTTATTAGACTATCATTAGAGACACATTTATTTTTTGCAAGAATAATGAAGGAGCACTCATTTTTCCTTCAAGTAGGATTTGCTCCAAGAGACACTGAATATATGAACAAGGCCAATAAATTAAGAATGGAATTTGATAAATTCTTAATGGAAGTAGTAAGTATTTCAGATAAAAACATAAGCAATAGAGTCATCGAATCAGAAGAGATAGTGACGCCTTATACAATTAAGGCAGAAGAAAAATCAACCTTCTACACAGGCGTAAAAATACCAACTAGTATTACTAAGAAAGAACTTGAATTAAGACCTGGAAATGTTAATGATAATGAATGCAGAATGGAGAAGGAAGTAAAAAGACTTAATCAAATTGCAATAGAGTTGATTCAATGTCTTATAGAACTAAAAACAGATATTTTAGAAAATGTAACATCTTGTAATATGTTCACAGTAAATTATCCATTGTTAATTGATCATATTTTAAGGGAAGCTAAATTGTACTTGGGTATGGTGGAGAGAATTCAAGAGAGAGAAGAAATAGATATAGAAAGAGAAATATTAGGCCAAGAATTATTCTGGAATAGGATTATGGCTGAACACTCTAAATTTATCAGAGGACTTCTCGATCCAACAGAGGATGAATTAATCAATGTAGCAAATGACTTTGCTAATGAATTTGAAGAGTTAAATAGGGAAGTTATAGAAGCAATAGAAAAATCTATACCAATTGATGAAATAACAGAGGATATACTAGAAGCAACTAGAAATATAAGTGAATTTAATGCACAGGGAACCCAAGGATTATTGGAATGCAAAATTATGTCCATAATCCTACCACTACTAGGGGATCATGTACTAAGGGAGTCCAACCATTTTATTCGCTTGTTAGAAATGTTCAAAGAAGCTTAATAACTATAGATGAATTGACAAATAGCTGTGAATAACATAATATGTAAAGGACGGCTATTTTGTCAATTTATACATAAATAATTTTAAAATAGGAGGCAACAATGTTTTCATTTACACCTAGAGGAGTATGTGCACAAAATATTAAATTTGCAATTGAGGATGGAATAGTTAAAAGTGTTTCATTTTTTGGAGGTTGCAACGGCAATCTATCTGGCATTGGGCGTTTGATCGAAGGCATGGAGGTAGAAGAAGCAATTTCAAAATTAAAAGGTATTAGTTGTGGAGGGAAACAAACTTCATGTCCTGACCAACTTTCTATAGCGTTGGAGTTAGCCATAAAAGAAGAAGCAGTCTAATAAAGAATCATAAATTGAAATAGTCTTTAATTGATTAAATTATGGGTATAATAGATTAAAAGGTACTTATCTAAACAATTAAAGGAGGTCATGTTATGGGCGATATATTTGATAAAATGAAGGATACAATTGATGATGTTAAGGAAAAAAGCGAAGATTTGAAGGAAAACTTGAAGGATAGAGCTGATGATGCTAGAATCCTTGGTGAGGTAATCAAAGATAAGGTTGCTGATGCAAAGGATACATTAGGGGAACTTAAAGATAAAGCAGAGGACAAACTTGATAATTTAAGAGGCAATAAAAAATAGACATAAATAATAAAGGCTACCTTTTTTCTTGCTAAAATGGTAGCCTTTTTGCTATTACGAATAGGAAAGTCCTACTTATTTATTCTCTAATTTAATGGACTTGACCTAGATGAGTAACAAGAAAAGCTACATTTAACTCTTCTTTAGAAGCTTTTCTTATTTACAAAAAATTATTATATAAAGCTTTTGAGAAATCTTTTATATTTTCATTTTTAACTGCAAAGCTGATCATTTCTTCGGAATATACAATTTGTAGTATATCCTTTTTTCTTGTTTCTAAGAAATACCATAAATCCATAAGAACTTCATCCTTATACTTATAGTTATAAACCAAGGATATAATTGCTTTATTATCTTCCTTCTTGATAGCATATCCTATAATTTTACTATATATATCGATATTAGATATAGTTGTGCCTATACCATATTTAAAAGTTGATAAAACTCTAATAGGTATATTGTATTTCATTCCTGTAAGGACTGCTCTAGGGTGTATGACTGATGCACCATTTTTTGCTAAAGTGTACATATATTTATAGGAGATGTTCTCTATAAACTTTGAACTTTCAATGATTTTAGGATCAATCATATAAACACCTTCTACATCAGTGTAAATATCTACTCTATCTGCATCTAAAAATCCTCCGAGGGCAACTGCTGTCGTATCACTGCCACCTCTACCAAGAGTTGTAATCTCTAATTCCTTTGTCATGCCTTGAAAACCTGCCACAACTGCAATTTTATCTTGATTTAATATAGTGAGGATTCTATTTATATCTATTTCTAAGATTTTACTAGAGTTAAATGTATTGTCTGTCGATATACCAGCTTGATAACCTGTCAATGGCTCTGCAGAAAATCCTTCTGCCTCTAGCAAATGAGATACAAGGGCAGCAGAAATTATCTCACCACATGACATAATAAAATCTTTCTTCTTTGGATCAATATTTGTATCAATTTCCTCTAATTTATGAATCAAAGTATCTGTTGCATAGGGGTCACCATCCCTGCCCATAGCTGAAACCACAACTATTAGTTTATTTCCTTCCTTTATATTTTCTTTAACGATATCAAGAACTTTACTTTTTTTGGATAAATCTCTAAGGGATGTACCACCAAATTTTAATACTACAAGACTCATATTATCCCTCCTTGAAAGCTATATAGTACTTTATATTATTCAGGATCTAGAAAATGGTTATATCTAATAGCAAATTACTTCATTAAAACATACTATGAATTAAAGTAAAGATAGGAGGGTTCAATATGATAGAATGGGGAAGGCTTATTACTGCAATGGTCACGCCATTTGATGAAGACCTGAATGTGAATTATGAGGCTAGTTTAGATTTAGCAAAGAGGTTAGTAGAGGAAGGCAATACAGCCTTAGTAATAACTGGAACTACTGGAGAAGCACCTACCCTTAAGGATGGTGAAAAAATAAGGCTCTATAAAATTTTAAAGGAAAATCTAGATATACCAATAATAGCAGGGGTTGGTACTAACTGTACGTCAACAAGTATAAAAAATGCAAAGATAGCTGAAGAAGCGGGAGTTGATGGGCTTCTTATAGTTACTCCATATTATAACAAGCCAGACCAAGATTCATTGTATGAGCATTTTAAAACCATTGCAGAATCAGTTAATCTGCCAATTATGCTATATAATGTTCCAGGAAGAACTGGCTGTAACATATTACCTGAAACAGTTGAAAAACTTGCACAAATAGAGAATATAGTGGCTGTAAAAGAGGCCAGTGGAAATATTGTTCAGATTTCTGATATAATCAGACGAGTACCTAAGGAGTTTTTAGTTTATTCTGGAGATGATTCAATGCTATTACCAGCATTGGCAGTAGGGGCATATGGGGTTGTAAGTGTTTGCTCACATGTGGTTTGTAAGGAAATGAAGGAAATGATTGATTCCTTTGTAGCTGGAGATACTAAAAGGGCTACAGAGCTTCATCTTAAGCTTTTAAAGATATTTCAAACCCTCTTCATAATAGCGAATCCAATACCTGTAAAAGCAGCATTAAATATGACAGGAACAAATGTAGGAGGCTTGAGGCTTCCATTAACAGAAGCAAGGGAGAATATCCAGAAGGTCATAAGGGATGAATTACTTGTACTTGGAAAGATAAATTAACTTAAAAGGGGCTCATTTGAGCCCTTTTTTTAAAGTTCATGTATAAATAAGCCACTTCTAAGCTTTGGTTCAAACCATGTTGATTTTGGTGGCATAACTTCACCTGCATCAGCAATGGACATCAAATCATCTATAGATGTAGGATACATGGAGAAAGCAATCCTCATTCCATCCATTACTCTGAACTCAAGCTCAGCTAAACCTCTAATTCCACCAACAAAGTCTATTCTGTCATTGGTTCTTGGATCGTCAATGCCTAATATAGGTTTTAATAAGTTATTTTGAAGTATTGATACATCCAATCTTTCCACAGGGTCATCTGGATTAAAAGTGCCACTCTTAGCTATAAGTTCATACCATTTTTTATCTAGAAACATTCCAAAGGTGTGTTTCTCTGTTGGTTTAAATGGTTTATCTTCTTCGTATGGAAGTATATGGAATTTATCCCTTACCATCTCTAAAAACTCAGTATCTGAATATCCATTTAAATCTTTTACTACTCGGTTATAATCCATTATATATAAATCTTCATCAGGAAAGAGTACAGATAGGAAATAATTAAACTCTTCAGATCCATCATAATCTGGATATTCTTCTCTTCTCTTAAGACCAACCTTTACTGCAGAAGCTGATCTATGATGACCATCTGCTATATAAAGGTAGTCGATCTTATCAAATAGCATGCTTAGTTCATCAATCTTAGAATCCTCATTAATCACCCAAACAGTATGACTTATATCGTCTTCCGATATAAAGTCATATACAGGATCATGAGATGACATCCAGCTTTCTATGATAATAGAAACTTCTTTATTTTTCCTATAGGTAAGAAAGATTGGACCAGTATTTGCATTTGTATAGTCTACATGGTTAATTCTATCTTTTTCTTTTGCAGCAACAGTATGTTCATGCTTTTTGATTATGTCCTTAAGATAATCGTCTATTGATGTGCATCCAACTAGGCCAACCTGTGAACGACCATTCATAACCTGCTTGTAAATATAATAAGAATTCTTGGTATCTTGAACAAGAGTACCATTATCCATCATAGCTTTTAGATTGTCTCTTGCCTTCTCATAAACAAGCTTATCATGAACATCAATATTTATATCTAGGTCTATCTCTGCCTTATCTACATGTAGAAAAGAATAAGGGTTATCTACTACAATTTTTCTTGCTTCATCACTGTTCATTACATCATATGGTAGAGCTGCTACCTTAGGAGCTAATTCCTCAGTAGGTCTATAAGCTTTAAAGGGTTTTAAAATTGCCATAGTTTCCTCCTTTACTAATTTTAATCTGTTATAACGACGTCACGGTATCTCCCGCTTCTTAAGCGGCCGGGTACCTTTTCCAATAACAGGTGGCGTGTCCTAATCACCCACCTCGTTTCAATGGTGTGAAGTAATTGCTACGCAATTACCTCTGATATTTAAAAGGTATTCTTAATGATAGATACAATTTCTTCTCCAATTCTATATTGAGCTTCATCTGTTGATCCACCAATATGTGGTGTAAGTGCTATCTTTTCATGCTTATATAGTCTTTCGTTTAAAATAGGTTCTTTAGAAAAAACATCAAGAGCTGCACCAGCAACCTTACCAGAATCCAAAGCATCTAGTAAAGCTTCTTCATCAATCAAACCACCTCTAGCACAATTAATTAAAAAAACCTTATCCTTCATCTTTTTGAATTCATCTGCTCCAATCAAAGGACTATCATCCATCATAGCTGGAGTATGAATGGAAATAAAGTCTGATTTAGAAAGTAAATTGTCAAAGGAAGCATAATGATAATCAGGGAATCCTGCTTTCTCTCCACTTCTATTGTTGTAAATAACTTTCATTCCTATAGCATGTGCACGTTTTGCAAGCTCTATGGAAATCCTGCCAAAACCTAGCAATCCAAGAGTTTTACCATATAGCTCTACTCCAGTATATTGCTTCTTGTTCCACTTTCCTTCTCTCATAGTAACATTGGAAATATAAGTGAATCTAGCAAGACTAATCATTTGACCTAGTGCCAGCTCAGCAACAGATATGCTAGAAGCCAAAGGAGTGTTTTTAACTTCTATATTATGTTTGGTAGCATATTCCAAATCTATATTGTCAATACCTACTCCACCTCTAATTATCAACTTAAGTTTATTGGTCTTGATTGCTGAATCTATTACTTCTTTAGTTACCTTAGTTGCAGATCTGACAACCATACAATCAAATAGCTGAACTTGTTCTTTCAATTCCTCCAAAGGATAGAATTGCTCTACTACTTCAAAGCCCATATTTTTCAAATCTTCAACAGCTGATGCTTCCATACCATCTGTAATCAATATTCTTGGCATAGTTTACCTCCTATTTGAGTTCCAATATATCGTCGATATTTTCAATTAAAGCCTTTACATCATCTAAAGTATAATCAGCCATATGTGATATTCTAAAGGTCAATTCCTTTAAGTCTCCATATCCATTGGATATCATATATCCTCTTTCTGCAAGTTTTTTGTTCAGGTCATCTACATTTATTCCCCTAGTATTCTTTATAGTAGTAAGGGTATTAGATAAGTATTTTGGATCTGAAACAAAGAGATCAAAGTACTTCTTAGCCCAATTTCTCACGTATTCGGCCATTTCAATATGACGAGCGAATCTTTCTTCTAAACCTTCTTCAAGTATTTTATCT
>CAYZZR010000105.1:0-7648 GCA_964482775.1 uncultured Tissierella sp.
AAAGAAAAAATAGGCCTACAAAACCTGTAGACCTATAAAGCATAAATATTTACTTTGAAGTTGCTGCATTTTCTCCAGCTATTTTTCCGAATACAATTATATCAGCAAGGGCATTTCCACCTAGTCTATTGCTACCATGGATTCCTCCAGTTACTTCTCCAGCTGCATATAATCCTTCAATGATACTTCCATTTACATCTACAACTTGTGCATTTTCTGTAATTGAAACTCCACCCATAGTATGATGAACAGTAGGTACACGAGCACCTGCATAATATGGAGCTGTATCAATTTTATCCGCAAATAGGGTTCTTCCAAATGGATCTACTATACTACCCTCTACTGCTTGATTAAATGTCTCTACAGATTTAACAAAATTAGCAGGATCTACTCCTATTAATTTTGCAAGATCCTCTAGTGTATCAGCTTTATAAGCTCTTCCAGCTGCAACAAGATCATCTATACTTTCATTGAAGTTGTTTTTAGTATCTCCAGTAGGATAAGAATGCTTATCTACTATAACCCACATGTATGCATCAGTTTGCTCCATTAATCCTTTAGTCATTACATCTCTACGTTGACCTTCATCAACAAATCTATTTCCTTCTTTGTTAACAAAAATACGGTTTTGAACTCCTTGTTCAATATTACCACTAAGGCTTCCTGTTTCAGGATCCCCCATAGGAAGTAATTGAATGTCTTCCATTCCTACCAATGAAGCATTAACATCTTGTGCCATTATGATTCCGTCACCAGTTGCACCAGTGTGGTTTGTAGTTTTTACATTCTTAAGTGAAGGCCATAATGTGTTATATTGTTCACGCATATCTACATTTGCTCCAAAGCCTCCTGTAGCAAGCACTACACCTTTGTTAGCATGAAGTGTAACTTTGCCACCTTTTCCTTCTGCATTAACTCCTTTAACTACACCATCTTCTACTATAAAATCTTTAGCAGTAGTTTCTAGCATAATTTCTATATCACCTTTATTAGCTTCAATATAATCTGTATATGTTTCAACATAGCCTGTCCCCAATGGCTTTACTGGTTTATGTGCACGAGACCATAATCCTCCAAGTACAGTAAATACATGATCTGTAAACTCCATACCTAGATCTTCAATCCATTCTATTGCAGCTAATGAGTTATCACCCAAAATACTTATTAGCTTTGGGTCACCTTGCTTATCTCCCCCATTATATGTTTGTAGCTTATGAAGTGTAGGTGAGTCAAATAGCCCTGTTTTGCCTGATGTTTTATATTCTTCAAATTCAGCTTTTAAAGTTTTCTGCCATTCCTTAACTACTGGATCTGATTGTTCCGCTGATATAAGACCTTCTACTGTTTTAATTTCATTTTCAGTCATAGTAATACTACTTTGACGATTTTGGTCTGCTGCATTATATGCAGAACCTGAAATAATTGTATTACCGCCTACGCGAGGCATTTTTTCAATCACTATAACAGATGCTCCATTTTGGTGAGCAGATACTGCTGCTGCAAGACCTGCTCCACCTCCACCAATAACTATTACATCTGCACTTTTCTCTATATCCCCAACTACTTGTTCGCCTTCAGCAGAAATATCTTTGTTTTTTAATGCTTCTATATCTGCCCCAGCCTTTTCAAGAGCTTTGGTAATAGCTTCTAAAATACCATTACTAGAATATGTTGCCCCTGAAATTGCTTCAATACCAAGGGATGTATTTATCTTCACTTGTTCAATTATTTCTTCAATTGCTTTGTCACCAAGACCAGGTGTTTCTGTATGTTCTACTTGGATATCAGTTATCTCAGTCTCAGTTACTGTTACTTTTGCTAGGATAGTTCCATGATAACCCTCTGCTTCTCCCTCATATGTACCTGCTGTAAATATTGCTTGATCACCTTTTTCAACAGGTTTTTCACTTGTACATGCTGCTAAACTTACTAGCATTGACACTACAAGTAACAAACTTAATATTTTTTTAAATTTATTCATCCTTTTCCCTCCGTTTTTTAATATGAATGCATTCACTGAATGTATTCATTATAGTTTATCGTTTGATAAATATCAATCTTTTTTTATTCTTTTTTTCTTTCGATTTACACTAATGACTATGTTATAATGTAATGAAAGCCAAGTTTATAGATACAGAGGTGTTTCTTTATGGAAAATAATCGTACTATTCAATCAAAAAAAACTAGATATAAAATATATGATACTAGCATAAAACTATTTACAAAACATGGGTTTGAAAGTGTAACTATTAAAGATATTACAAACGCTGCAAATGTGTCAGTAGGTTCATTTTATAATTATTTCAAATCCAAACAAGATGTGCTTTATGATAAATATCGTATTGCTGACCATCACTTCAAAGAATTTGTTTCTGAAGGTATCCCAGGAAACAATAACAAGGAGAAAATTCAAGCATATATGCTTTATTATATTGAATTTGTTTTAACAGAACCATTTGACTTTACACGTATATTATATACACCTAGCAACACTTTATTCTTAAAAGATAATAGATTAATGCAAACTTTACTTAATCCTATATTAGAAGATGCAAAAAATATGGGTGAATTTGCTAGTAATTTAACAATTAGAGAAATTAATGAATATTTGTTTTTGTCTATGAGAGGTCTTATATTCCACTGGTGTTTACATAATGGCTCTTTTGATCTTTTAGAGCGTGCTAGGCAGTATCTGCCAATGATAATTAGCTCTTTATAAGAAGGTAAAAAAATCTACTCCAACAAAAAAACCTCTCATATTGAGAGGATTATTTGTTTGGTAAGATAATTTTAATTTCAGTACCTATATTTACTTTGCTATCTAGGGTGATTTTTCCCTTGTGATATTCCACTATATGCTTTACTATAGATAAACCAATTCCTGTTCCATTTATTCTTTTAGATCTGGATTTATCTACCCTATAAAACCTTTCAAAAACTCTTTCTATATCAACTTGTGGAATTCCAACTCCTGTATCCTTTACTTCTATGCTGCTATGCTTATCACCCTTGGATATGGTTATATCTACTCTTCCATTTCTTATATTATATTTTATTCCATTTTCAATAAGATTTGATAGTAGATCCTCTATCATTCTCCTATTGCCCTTAATGACTGTAGTCTCACCGTATAAATTTATGCTTATATCACTAAGCCTTGCTCTGTCTTCAAAAGAGCTTACTAGACTTTTAGCAATCTTAAATAAATCCATTTCTTCCATAGGTTCATTTAATCTTGAACTCCTCATATTATCTAGCTTAGAAAGATTTATTATATTATCTATAAGCTCTAATAATCGATTCCCTTCCTTTAAAATTATATTAGCAAATCTTATGATGTCCTCTTCCTTGGTCATACCATTTGCAAGCATTTCAGCATATCCATTGATAGAAGTTAGGGGAGTCTTTAATTCATGAGAAACATTTGCTGCGAACTCTTTACGATATTTTTCAGTTTCCTTTAGCTTTGTAATAGAACTTTCAATTTGTATCTTTTGATGCTTTATAGTTTCTAAAAAAGGCATCAGCTCATCATAGCTCTCCACACTCTTTATTTCTTCTCCTGACAATATACTCTCTATATTGTCTGCTGCCATATGAATTGGTTCCAATACCTTTGAAGTAAGTTTAGATGATATAAGGTATAGAGATACTAAAACCAATACCAATATTCCTATGGTTACTGGTAGAGTCATTAAAAGAAAAGATGATAGAGAAATTTCGCTCCCTAAATTTCTATTATGAATATCAAAAAAAATAAGCGAAAGAATAAAGGAGGTAATCACTATGACAAGAGTAGTAAGGGTTATCAAATACTGATAAATTCTTCTCTCCATTTCATCCTCCTATTTTATATCCAACAGAGCGAATGGTTTGTATAAGCTTTCCTGCTTCTCCTAGCTTTAATCTCAAGGTTCTAATGTGAACATCCACTGTTCTACTTTCACCTTCAAAATCATAGCCCCAAACGTCATTTAAGAGCCTATCCCTAGATATTACAAGATCTTTATTTTTCATCAAATAATACAATAGCTCATATTCCTTATAGGTCAACACTACTTCTTCTTCCTCTACAGTTACTATGTGTTTGTTGTTGTTGATGCATAGATTATTGATACAAATTGTACTAGAGCTATCTTCAGTTTTCTTGCTACGTCTAAGTACTGCTTTTATCCTTGATATCAATTCCATTACTCCAAATGGCTTTTCTATATAGTCATCAGCACCCATATCCAAGCCCTTTACCTTATCGTATTCATTGGTCTTAGATGTTAGCATAATAACAGGAATTGAAGAGGTTTTGTCACTTTTTTTCAAATTGTTTAATATAGTATAGCCGTCATCTCCGGGTAACATTATATCAAGAAGTATAAGGTCAGGCTCTGTGTTATCGTATAGAACTTCTCCACTTTCATAGCCCTTAGCAATATATCCACTGCTTTGAAGGGCATAGGTAATTAAATCTCTTATACTTTCATCATCCTCTATACAGTATATTATCGCCATTTGATCACCCCTTAAATTTCAAGTTATTTTTTGCCTGTATAATGCTCTCCTGTAATTGCAAAGTATACCCATTCTCCAATATTTTGGGAATGGTCTCCAATTCTCTCAAAATATTTTGCAATCATCAATAGATCTATGGCTTGTTCACTATGTTCAATATCTTCTCTAATCTTTTCAATAAGCTCATCTTTTATAGTTATAAATAATTCATCTACCTTATCATCATAAGCTATCACTTTCATAACTAAATCTAAATCCCTTTCTACAAAGGCATTGATGCTCTCTCTCACCATTTTTATTGTCTCTTTAGCCATTTGGGGTATATGAACTAATTTTTTAAAGTACTTATCATTAGCTAATCTGATAGTAATATCAGCTATATCCTCTGCTTGATCTCCTATTCTCTCCATATCTGTTATCATTTTTAGAGCAGCTGATATAAGTCTTAAATCCTTGGCAACTGGTTGTTGTTGTAATAAAAGTCTAAGACAACGAGCCTCTATTTCCTTTTCCTTTTCGTTGACCTCTCTATCTCCCTCTACTACTCTTTTTGCTAGTTCAGCATTTTGATCTATAAGTGCTGTAACTGCTGCCTCTATTTGGCTCTCAATCAAATTTCCCATTTCAATAAGCTCAGAGTTTAAAAGCTCTAATTCCATTTCAAATTTATTTCTCATTATATCCACCCTCTACAATTTATTAACCAAATCTTCCTGTTATATAATCTTCTGTTCTTTTATCCTGTGGAACAGAGAAGATATCCTCAGTTTTCCCAAATTCAACAACCTCTCCTGTTAAGAAAAATGCTGTCTTATCAGATACTCTTGTGGCTTGTTGCATATTGTGAGTTACCATTACTATTGTATAATCTCTTTTTAATTCCTGAACCAAGTCCTCAATCTTAGCTGTTGAAATTGGATCCAATGCGCTAGTAGGCTCATCCATTAGTAGAACCTCTGGGTTAACAGCCAAGGCACGAGCTATACAAATTCTTTGCTGTTGTCCTCCTGATATTCTCAAAGCATTCTTCTTAAGATCATCTTTAATCTCATCCCAAATAGCTGCATTTTTAAGACTTCTTTCTACTATTTCATCAAGGTCAGACTTGTTTTTTATACCATGTGTCCTTGGTCCATAGGCAATATTGTCATATATACTCATTGGAAATGGATTAGGCTTTTGAAATACCATTCCAACTCTCTTTCTCAAAAGGTTTACATCAAAGGAATTTGCATATATATCTTTATCATCAAGAAGTATTTCTCCTGTAATTCTACATCCCTCTACTAAATCATTCATACGATTTAGACTCTTTATTAAGGTAGATTTACCACAACCTGATGGCCCTATAAAGGCAGTTATTTCATTTGCTTCTATTTTCATATTTATATTTTTTAAGGCTTGGAAATCTCCATAAAAAAGATCCATATTCCTTATAGTAATTTTACTCATTTTATCGCCCCTTCGTCAACTTATTACTCAAATATGTGGATAATCCATTGATTATTAAGATAGTTATCAACAAAATAACCCCTGTTGCATATGATTCATTTACATGCAAGCCTTCTGTTGAAAGAATATACATGTGAAGTGCTAGTGTACGACCAGAAGAGAATAATCCATTTGGTATCTTTGTGGCAGTTCCTAGGGTATACATTAGTGCAGCAGTCTCTCCAATTACACGACCAACTGATAATATAACCCCTGAAAGAATTCCTGGCATTGCTACTGGTAGTACAACCATAAATATGGTTCTAAGCTTGCCAGCTCCAAGTCCAAAACTGGCTTCTCTTAAGGCATCGTCTACTGAAATTAGGGCCTCTTCAGTGGATCTGATAATCAATGGCAATACCATAATTGCAGCAGTTAAAGTTCCAGCTAGTAATGAATATTGAAATTTTAATCGAATTACGAAAAACAACATTCCAAATAGTCCATATACGATAGAAGGTATACCTGATAGGGTTTCTGTAGCAATTCTTACTAACTCTACTAATTTATTCCCCTTTTTTGCATATTCAACCAGATAGAATCCAGTAAATACTCCGATAGGAGTTGCAACTAACAGTGTTAAGAACACTAGAAGTAGTGTGGTAATTATAGATGGAAACATAGATACATTATCCGAGCTATACTTAAATTCAAATAGTCTAGGAGACAAGTTAGGAATACCTCTAACAAGAATATACCCTATGATGAAAAATAGTATTCCAAATGTTAAAAATGCAGATAGTTTTACTGCTACTCTTGTAAGCTTACTCAATTTGCTCCCCTCCTTTTAACAATCATAAAGGCTGCATTTATTATCAAAATGAATACAAATAGTACAGCAGCAGTAGCGATTAATGCTTCCCTATGCTGATCTGCAGCATACGCCATTTCAATAACTATATTTGTAGTCATAGTTCTAAGGCCCTTTGTAAGTCCAGCTGGCATTCTAGCTTGATTTCCTGCTACTAGAATTACTGCCATGGTTTCACCAATAGCACGACCTATACCAAGGATTATAGAGGATAATATCCCACTTCTTGCTGCAGGTAATATTACACTCATGACTGCTCTTTCATGGGTAGCCCCCAAAGCAACACTTCCTTCATAATAGCTATCAGGAACTGCACGAATAGATGCTTCTGACATACCTATAATAGTAGGCAATATCATTATGCCTAATAGTATAGATGCTGTTATAATATTCATACCTGTTCCTCCAACCAAATCTCTCATAATAGGTACAATTACGGTTAAGGCGAAGAAACCATATACAATTGATGGAATACCTGACATCAAGTTAACACTTGGCTTTAGAAGCTTATATAATCTACCATTACAAAACTTGGCAAGATATGTTGCTGTTAGAATGCCTATAGGTACTCCTAAAATAGCTGCTCCTAAGGTAACATACAAGGATCCACTTATCATTGGTAATATTCCGAATGATGCAGGCGTATCTGATGGTTTCCACTTGCTTCCAAGCAAAAAATCACCCAACCCATATTCTGTAATAAAGGGAAGTCCCCCTGCAAAAATGAAAAAGCATATCAAAATAATTGAAATTATAGACATCATTGCAGATAAAATAAATATGCCCTTCATAAACCCTTCAAAAGATTTTAATTTCATTTGTCCACTTCCTTTAAGTATT
>CAYZZR010000106.1:0-7627 GCA_964482775.1 uncultured Tissierella sp.
TGAACGATATCAATTCCTGGTGTGTAATATCTATTCCTACTAAGGGATGGGCACAGAGAGTATTTAAGGATGCTGACGAAGATAAGGCAATTGAATTACTTTGGGAAGCTATATTTAAGGCTACTAGGATGGATTTAGAAGATCCTGTTGAAGCTTGGAAAGATCACATAAATACTCTAGGTAAAAAAGTTAACTATTTAAATGAGAAGAACTTTAAAACCCTTCAATTTACTTCATCCAGTGGAACAGACCTATTGATTGAATTGCCTCAAGGCCATAAATGGAGTGGTGGTAATGGTAAGAATGCTAAGGGTACATATTTCGTAGCAAATATGCCTACAGAAGAAGTATATACTCTACCTCATAAGGACGGGGTTAATGGGGTTGTATATAGCACAAAGCCTTTAAACTATGGTGGGAATTTGATTGATGATTTTAGAATAACCTTCAAGGATGGTAAGGTTGTAGATTTTGAAGCCAAAGTAGGGCAAGAAATACTAAAGGACTTGCTTGATATAGATGATGGGGCAAAGTATTTGGGAGAGGTTGCTCTAGTTCCATATAGCTCACCTATTTCACTATCCAATATCATCTTCTTAAATACCTTATTCGATGAAAATGCTAGCTGCCACTTAGCCTTTGGTAGGGCTTATCCAACTAGTATAGAGGGTGGAGAAAAAATGACTGATGAGGAATTAGAAAAAGCAGGCGTAAATAATTCCCTAACTCATGAAGACTTTATGATTGGCTCCAAGGATTTATCCATTGTTGGAGAAACTCATGCAGGTGAAAAAATTCAGCTATTTAAAGATGGAGAATGGGCTATTTAGCCCATTCTTTATAATTATCTACTACTTTGTCTAAGTACTTTAGAGTTCTTTCATTTATGAAGTTACCTTCTTGGTCAAAATCATCTTGGACATTTGGTATTAGGACGTGATTTCCCGGAAGAACATATGCATATAATCCTGGTGCATTTAAAACCCTATGCAAATCTCCTTGGCATCTTGCAGTGCCTACATTTCCATCAGATGCTCCAATGATAAAAGTTGGTTTTTTTAGCATTGACCTTTCACCTCTTGAACACCAATCGAGCGCATTTTTCAAAACTCCAGGTATTGAATGATTGTATTCAGGAGTTACTATCAATACTCCTTCGCTTTCCTTTATCTTGGTCTTAAATTCCTTCACTACACTTGGAGGCTCTTCTTCTAAATCTTGATTAAACAAAGGAAGATTACCTATAGATAGAATTTCTATATCTAGCTGTCCAGCATATCTATCCTTCATAAAATTTGCTATCTTTTTATTGTATGAATCTTTTCTCAAACTTCCTACTAATGCTACTATTTTCATATGATCAGCTCCCCTTCTTTCCATAGTAGAATATTACCCATTAAAATGATTAAATATCATTTTTAGAATATTGATAGATTCTTCAATTTTGTGGTAAGTATATATCTAAGGAGATGATAAGCTTTGAATAGTTTAAAGGAATTTACTATAAAAAATATGACTTTGAAGAATAGAATTGTAATGCCTCCAATGTGTATGTACTCTGCAGAAGAGGATGGTATTGTAAAAGATTTTCACGAAACTCACTATATAAGTCGTGCTGTTGGCGGAGTTGGACTTATCATAATCGAAGCTACAGGTGTTACTCCAAATGGAAGAATTAGTAGTAATGATTTAGGAATTTGGTCTGATGAACATATTAAAGGATTAAAAAATATAGTTGATAAATCAAAGGTTTATGGCGCAAAAATGGGAATACAGTTAGCTCATGCAGGAAGAAAGTGTGAATCCAATGACGATTTTATAGTAGGTCCTTCACCTATAAGGTTTAGTGATGACTATAGGATTCCGCGTGAATTAGATAAGGAAGGGATTCAAAGAATAGTACAACAATTTAAGGAAGCTGCTAGACGAGCAGAGCTTGCTGGATTTGATACCATTGAGCTTCACGGAGCTCATGGATATTTGATTAATGAATTTTTATCACCACTATCCAACAAACGTAGTGATGAATATGGTGGTTCTAGAGAAAATAGAGTAAGATTTTTAAAGGAAATTATATCTGCTATTAAAGAGGTTTGGCCAAGGGAAAAGCCCATAATACTACGGGTTTCAGCCGATGATTATACAG
This sequence comes from uncultured Tissierella sp., assembly GCA_964482775.1. Lineage (GTDB taxonomy): Bacteria > Bacillota > Clostridia > Tissierellales > Tissierellaceae > Tissierella_B. The sequence goes on from CAYZZR010000106.1 coordinate 2,147, forward strand.
ATGGTGGTATAGATAAGGAAGAAATGGTTAAGATTATCAACTTGGTTAAGGAAGATATAGATATGGTTCATGTTAGCAGTGGTGGAGTAGTTAAAGCCAGAATCAATACCTTTCCAGGCTATCAGGTTACTCATTCAGAAACCATTAAAAGGGAATGTAATATTCCAACGATAGCAGTTGGATTGATTGAGGACTATGATCATATAGAAGAAATTGTATCAAATAATAGGGCTGATTTAGTAGCTTTAGGTAGAGCAATACTTAGAAACCCATATCTACCACTAAATATGGCATATTCAAAGAGAATCCAAAATCTGTATCCTAAGCAATATGAGAGAGGATTCTTCTAGTAATGCGGGAGACCACAGGTCTCCCCTAGATTACATCATATTAAATTTTTATTCTGTTTTTAATTAGTGCCTTGAACAATAATATTGCTGTTATAGCTCCAAAGAATCCTTGCATCAAGTTTCCTGGAATACCTACAAGTGCAGCAGCTGCACCATACATAAATATTTCAGCAAAGTAATACCCCATTGCCATCCACACTCCACCTACTATAGTTGCAATGATTGGATATTTTTTCCCTAATTTGGTTTCTAAAATCAATCCTGCAATAAAACCTTCCAAGCCTTTAACAACAAATGTTATTGGAGCGTAATGACTGTAGCCTACAAGTACATCTGCCAAAGCTGAGCCTAGACCACCTACGATGAATCCACCTTTTTTTCCTAAAATCAATGCAGCAATAAATACTACCATATCACCTAAATTGAGATAACCATTAGTTGCAGGAGTTGGTATTCTTATTACCATAGTCATTATAGTTGTCATAGCAATTAATACAGCACACTTTACTAAAAATTTGTTATCCTTTTTCAATTCCATACTACTATCACCCTTTTAAGTGTATTGATACATTATCGGTTTGTTTTGTTATTGTATCTATTTTTATCATAACACTTTTGTGTGTATTGTTCAATATAAAAAAATAAAAAAACAGGATTAGATCCTGTTTTAATGTAATGCATATGATTTTGATATCTTTTCTCTTTCTAGTTGTTGCTTCTTTACTTCTAGGTTCAATTCTACTTCTTCATTCTTTATAAGCATATAGGATGCTATACTTGCCAAAATATCCGATATTGGATATGATAGCCACACTCCCATAGCCCCTAGATTAAATCCCTTAACCATAATTATGGATACAGGAATCATTATTATTAATTGTCTTAGAACCGAAATCATTATTGATGTCTTTGCTCTTCCTCTTGCTTGGAAGTAATAAATAGATACATAGTAAAGACTTATTACTGGAAATACTGCGATTATTATTCTAAATGCCTTAACGGATTCTGCAATTATATCAGCTTCCTTAACGAATATCTTTATTAGTTGTGGTGTAAATATCATCATAAGAGCCCATAATACAGATGATGCTAAAAATGCATATATTACAGTCTTTTGCATAACTGCCTTTAATCTCTTATAGTTTTTTGCTCCTACATTGTAGGCAGCTATTGGTTGCATTGCTGCTGATATACCAAGTACACATATGAATAAGAACATGTAAACCTTAGAAACTACTCCTAGTACTATTATTCCTACATCACCTACAGTTGAGCCAAGTAGATTGTTCAGTACTGCCATCATTATTCCATCTTCAGCTTCTATTACAAAGGCTGATATTCCTACCAAGATTATTGGTAATACTATTTTTTTATCTAATTCAAATCCAAATGTTATATCGTAATCCTTCATAACTTTTCTATAATGATAATAAGCGTAAGTAAAACCGATAAATTGTGAAACTGTAGTTGCAATAGCAGCTCCCTTAACACCCATGCCTAGACGTGAAACCAATATATAATCTATAAATATATTAGCTAATGCACCTATACTTGTGCTTACGATTGAAACCTTACTCTTTCCAAGAGCTATTATAATATCAGATATAAATAAAGTTAAGCTTAAAAACACACTACCTACTATTACATATACCAAGTATTCATTTGCTAATGGTAATATATTTTCACTTGCTCCAAACATTCTTAACATATTGTCTCCGAAGAGCAATACAGCTATAGTTATTGGAAGCATAACTGCATATGATAAAGTAAATCCATTTTTTAGTACTTTTCTTGCACCTTCAATATCTTTCTTACCATTGCATCTAGATAACGCTGTAGATGTTCCTACAGAAATCATGATACTTAGTGCTACTATGATTCTTTGTATTGGAAAAGCCAAAACCAAGGCTCCAATTCCTTCTGCACCTACTTCTCTACCTACAAATATTGTATCAACCATATTGTATAATTCCGATATAAGATATGAGAAGATGATTGGTACTGAAAACCTAAATAAAAGCTTCCCGATTTTTTCTTCTCCGAATAATTTGTTGTTGCCCATAATAAAACCTCCATTTGATAATACCATCTTATCAAAGTGGAGGTTTTATTTCATTCACCGGATTACTGACTTTTTTGGACAATTTTACGATTTACAAAAAATGTATTTTTTCAAAAACCTTAAGATAATCCATTTTTTTATGGATTTGGTACTAAATTTAAGGTAAATAATACAGCTCCATTAGGTTTAACCTTTGAAACTACATTGAATACATTGGCTTTTTTGCCAAAATAGAAGGATATATTAGGTTGAACATACTCATCTAAAAGATCCCAGTGAACATTGTCTATTCTCTCAGGCGAACCTAAAAACATCCATTTATCAAAAATAGAACCATGGCTTGTGTTCATATCATACTTGGTTATTTGAAAATCCCCATCCATGTTATATATATTTAAGGATACTTTTTTGGATTTTAGTTTATCAAGTATTTCTTCTCCATAAATAACTTCTTCTGAGATTGTAGATGGATTAAACAATAAAATTTGATATCCAAGGTCTGATTTAGTTACAACATATCCTTCTCCCCTATAGATTATCTCATCACCTAATAAGGATAGGAGCTTATATGCATAGAAGGAAGGTTTGTTTAAATAATTGGATGTAAATAATCCATTACCTCCAAAGAAGGTATCATTTGTAAGTATGGTTTCCTTGTTGATTTCATCTATCATATTTAGTACAATTCGCTTTTTTTCATGGGTATAGCTATATAGTATAAATGGAACCATGTACATAGTATCATATAAAGGGCTAATTTCCTCCCTTAAATAATAAGGCTTAAGCTCTCCTATATCAAAGTCTAGCCATTCCTCTACGTTTGTATCATACACATTGGAAAAATATTGAACAAACTCTTCAATTATATGTTTTTCTACTCCCTTGGTATTTATTATCGGAAATAGTTTCATGGCCCTTATAAAATCCAATATATTTTCAACCCTAGTCCAATTTATAAAACGATGGTTCTTCCCTCTATAAATATCCATATCATCAGAAAATAGTCTGTTGATCAAACAGTACTTAAATCCAATTTGCTTTTGAATCTCCCTTAAAATCTTCATGTTCTCTCCCTCTAGAAGTAGAGATATGTCTCCTAAGTTTATGAGATTAGGTTCTTCAAACCCTTCAATTGCTTCCTGCTTTAAATCTATTTCAAGCTTTGTAATCTTGTTATCATAATTAAATCTCTCATAATCTTCTAAGTACTGTACTAAATATGGTATAGCTTCCCTTAGTTCAAGATAGTTAATCTTCTTTAACTTCTCCAATTGAGTTGAGCTTACCTTATATTTCTTTCTATATTGCATAGGAGTTAATTTGTAGTGAAGCTTAAAGTGCTTGTTATAATATCTGACATGTGAAAAACCTACCTCTTCAGATATTTCACTGATATTCTTATCTGAATCCAATAAAAGCTTTGTAGATTCCTCTACTCTTAACTGATTTAGGTACTCATTGAAACCATGACCAAATACATCCTTTATCTTGTAAGAAAGGTATTGAGTAGATAAAAATTCTTTTTCTGCAATGTCTTGCAAACTCACCTTGTTCATATAGTTATTGCTTATATACTTTATGATTCTATGGTATCTTTCTAGTTGGAATTCATCCTCTTTTAAACTATCCTCATCATAGAATAAATAATGGAAATTATTCAACAGATGATACATCATTTCAAGGAGCTTTTCTTCTATGGAATCCTCATAATCATCTATCTTAGAAACTACCTCATAGAGTAAAATAGATATAAAGTCTCTAAGTATATAGTATTTTTCTTCCTCCTGAACATTATCATCAGAAGAGTTGGTGTAGAAAAAGGTTCCCTTGGCATCATCATAGTATTGTTCGAAAAAATTCGGATCAATATCTAGAAAAAGCACCAGATTGTCTGGATCCTCGGATTCAATCCTATAAACCTCATTGGGGTTTATAATCTCAATCTCACGATCCACAAGAGTATAGGTTTCATTTTCAACCCCTAGAGTAATGGTACCTTTTAAAACAAATAAGATTTCAATACAATCCTGCCAATGAAATGGGTACTCCGTAACATTAGCTAAATAAAAACTTATAGGTAAATCCTTTAAATATTCAATGTATTCTCTTCTCATCTATTTATCACCCTTTTAATAATTTTCTTCCTCGTATTTTAATCTTAATTTTATTTATACCCACATATAACGAGATGAAATATCCCCCGCTTCTACAAGCGGTCGGTACCTATTAACTAAACAGGTGGTGAGTCATATTCTCCCACCTCGTTGCAGCAGTGTGTAGAAACTGCAAGCAGTTTCATCGAAGCTTAAAGAAAAACTTTGCTTGACCCTTATATTTAAGGGTAAACTATAGATAAACACAAATAAGTATAAAATGGAGGTTGTAATATGGAAAAAGAAAAATATATTCCTGAAGTAAAATCCGTACTTAGATCAAGAACCATAGAAGTTCCTCAATCAATATACAAAGCCAGTGGTATAAAAATATTAGGTACAAGAATAAAGTCCCTTTTGTTTTCAACTGACGTAGCTATAATCAAAAACAATAATGCTAACTCCATTATAGCAGTTTATCCCTTTACTCCTCAACTATCAATCACTCAATCAATTCTTGAGGTTGCCTCTGTTCCTGTTTTTGTAGGTGTAGGTGGTGGGCTTACAACAGGAAAAAGATCTGTAGCAATTGCATTGCAGGCAGAGCTAATGGGCGCATATGGTGTTGTAGTCAATGCTCCTACGAAGAACGAGGTTATTGCTGATATGTTTGATACTATAGATATACCAATCATTTCTACTATAGCATCCTTAAATGATGACTATAAAGGAAAAATAAAGGCAGGTGTAAGTATTTTAAATATATCTGGTGGTGCCAATACTGCTAATATAGTTAGGCATATAAGACAGGAATTGGGTAATGAATTGCCAATAATTGCAACTGGTGGTCCTAATGATGAAACCATACTAGAAACCATTGCAGCAGGTGCCAATGCTATTACCTATACTCCTCCTACATCAGCAGAAATATTTGGTCAAATAATGATAAAATACAGAAACGATCAACCATATTAAT
>CAYZZR010000107.1:0-7605 GCA_964482775.1 uncultured Tissierella sp.
ACAGAAATTGTGAAACAATTTCATCACATCGCCGCAACGATGCTTGCATCGTTTAAACGCACCACCTATTGACGAATAATGTACCCGACCGCTTTAAGAAGTGGGAGACAACATTACCTCGTTATTTTTTTAAGAATTTTTTGCTAATTATTTTAGCCTTTGCAGGCTTGTTTCTAATCATTATGTCAATCTCAGTATCAAGTGCTGTAAATTCTGAGTTGATTAGAGCATTACCAATGTTCTTCTTTAGAGTAGGACTCATATAACCAGTAGTTACATGACCTATTTTTACTCCATCTTTATAAATTTCATAGCCTTCTCTTGGAATTCCTCTATCAATCATTTCAAATCCAGCTAATTTTCTCTTTAAGCCCTCACTCCACATTTTGTTCAATGCTTCTTTACCAATAAAATCATCAACTTTGTCTAACTTTACGAAATACTTAAAGCCTGCTTCAAGCGGTGTTATTTCATCATCCATTTCATGCCCATATAAAGGTAAGGAGGCTTCGAATCTTAGGGTATCTCTACATCCTAAGCCTGTTGGCTTTATTCCAAATTCTTGGCCAGCTTCTAAAACTGCATTCCAAACTTTTACTATACCTTCATTATCTGTGTATACTTCAAATCCATCTTCACCAGTATAACCAGTTCTAGAAACCATACAATCTACACCAGCAATCTTTACATTTCTTTGTAAAAAGAAGAATTTAATTTGTTCTAAATCAAAATCTGTTAATTTTTGAAGAGTTTTTTGAGCTAATGGGCCTTGAACAGCTACTTCACCAACTGTATCAGATATGTTTTCTATTTCAACATCAAAATCCTTCTTTTGATCTAGAATCCAAGCATAATCCTTATCAGTATTAGATGCATTTACTACTAGATAGAAATCTTCAGGACCAAAACGATAAACCAATAAGTCATCAACTACTCCACCATGTGGATGACACATAAATGTGTATATAACCTGATTGTCAACGATTGCAGTTATATCGTTTGTCATTAGGTAATTTACAAATTTTAGAGCATCTTTTCCTTTAACAGTTATTTCTCCCATATGAGATACATCAAACATACCAACTGCATTTCTTACAACATTGTGCTCTGGTACTAAACCCTCATACTGAATAGGAAGATACCATCCAGCATATTCAACTGGGTTTCCACCTTGCTTTATATGTTCTTCATATAAAGGTGTTTTTTTTGTTTCCATTAAATCACTCCTCCTCAATTTATGATATAATGTAGATATATTATGAGAAACTAGCCCTGTTTATTCATAGGGCTTTTAATATAAGTAATATAAATTTACTAGTATGCTTACATTATACATAAGGAGGTAAATATATGCAAGAACGTTATTTTACAAAAAATAAAATAAATATTTCCATATTAGGCTTTGGATGTATGCGATTACCAGTTATAAATAATGATAATAGTAAAATTGATGAGGAAGAAGCAAAAAAGCTATTAGATTATGCTATAGCTAATGGAATAAACTATATTGATACAGCATATAGCTACCATCAAGGTCAGTCAGAAGTCTTCTTAGGACATGCCTTAAAAGATGGTTTGAGGGATAAAATTTACCTTGCTACCAAGAATCCAGTTTGGCTAGTGGAAAAATATGAGGATTTTGAAAGATTATTAGATGAGCAGCTTGAAAGATTGCAAACCAATTACATAGATTTTTATCTTATTCATTCATTGCACGAGAAGGTCTACAAGAAGATTCTTAACTTAAATCTCTATGACTTTGTGGAACAAGCAAAGCAAAAGGGTAAAATTAAATATGCAGGTTTTTCCTTTCATGATGAATTGCCTCTCTTTAAGACCATTGTAGATGCTTATCCTTGGGACTTTTGTCAAATCCAGTTGAACTATCTAGATAGAAATTACCAAGCTGGATTAGAAGGCTTGGCTTATGCAAAGGAAAAGGGCTTAGATGTGGTTATTATGGAGCCAATAAAGGGTGGAAAATTAGCCAATCCATCTGAGCAAATAAAAGAAATATGGAATGAAAGCGAAGTAAAAAGAAGTCCTGCTGAATGGGCTCTTAGATGGCTATATAACAAAGAAGAAATTTCTGTGGTACTAAGCGGAATGTCTACCATGGACCAAGTGATAGAGAATATTCATACGGCTTCAAATAGCAAAGCAAATTCTTTAAGTAAAAAAGAGATAGAACTTATTGATAAGGTTACTAAAATCTATGAAGATAAGATTAAGGTTGGATGTACAGCTTGCGAATATTGTCTGCCTTGTCCATCTAATGTAAGTATTCCTGATATATTTGAACTCTACAATAATATTTTCGTCTTTGATTCCTTACAAAGCTCTAAAGAATCCTACAAAAAATTAAAAGAATTGAATAAGGATGTTTCACAATGTGTAGAATGTGGAGCATGCGAGAATATTTGTCCACAGCATTTAAAAGTTATTAAGCTCTTAAAGGATGCCGAAAAGGCTCTAATATGATTTAAAACCTGTCTTAGTATTTTAGACAGGTTTTCTTATACACTTTATCCACATTATCCACAAGGTCTAGTGGATAATTTATTAATTTTCTATTCTCTAGCTATATTGTCATTATCTTAGGTTTACAGCACTTATTATCCACATAATAAAGCTTATCAACAATTCATAATCCACTTACTTCATTAAAATACTTCATGATACCCACATATATACTCCAAGCAATCTTTTCTTGATATTCTGAAGTCTTTAATAGCTTTTCTTCCGTCTCATTGGATAAAAAACCTGCCTCCACCAATACAGAAGGTATTGGAAGTTCCTTAATAAGATATACATCCTCTATAATGCTTGGTACTCTTTTGTTATTCTTATCCAACACATTTTTTAACTCCTCTTGGATTATATAGGCAAGCCTTTGACTATCTAGTATATTTGCACTGTAAAAGGTCTGTGCACCTGAGTACCTGCTTTTTGTAAAGCTATTTAAATGGATTGTAACGAATATTTCACACTCAGCATTTTCAATTAAAGCCTTCCTATTTATCAAATCCTCCGTTTTCATCTGTCTTAGTGTCTTTGACTTCTCTGTATATAAGCCTACATCAGATTCTCTTGTAAGTACAGCAATACCTCCACTATGCTCTATAAATCGCTTTAGTTTAAGGGCTATCATAAGATTTATATCATCTTCCTTTAGCCCATTTTTAGAAACAGCTCCTGGATCCACACCCCCATGACCTGGATCTATGCCGATTATCCTATTTGTTATAGGTAGATAAATTGTTTCTACCTTATGATACTCCTTATAAAAAATAATGATACAGGTTAATATAAATGCAGAAAGTAATATAATTGTATAAAATAATTTTGTACTTACATAGAATATCTTCAAAGACCCCACCTCCTTAAATTATATGATTGAGCTAGTCTGTTATGCACAAAAAAACGCCATATTGGTTTCCCAGTATGACGCTCGGCTTATTCAAGTAATTGCATAAATACATGCTCATATCTTATGTATTCTTTAGATACCTTACGATTAATTCATCTAATTTCTTACTTAATTCCAATACCTCTTCATTGATAATTGCCTGATTTTCATTGATTACAACCCCATTTAATTCACTTCTAATATTCTCGATTTCTCTTCTTAAATTATCATTTTCAATTTCTTTTTGATTTTTCTTCCCTTTTTCTATGTACAAATCTTTATCCGCCATATCAAACAGTTCCTCCATATCTTTAAAAGAAGTATTATTGGCGATTCCAGCACTAATTTCAATACTTATGCAAAGCTCTTCTGCCAATTCACTAATTTTTCCTCTAATCCTTTCTACCACTTTATAAGCTGCATTTTTATCTTGATTAAAAAGCAAAACAGAAAACTCGTCTCCTCCGTATCTCAATCCAATATCATCTTCTCGTATACACCTTTTAATCCCTTGTCCTACAATTTTGATGACTTTGTCCCCTACCATATGTCCGTATTTATCGTTTATCCCTTTTAAATTATCCACATCAATAATTATCAATGTAACATTCTTTTCTATGATATTAAATGTTTCACCATTGACAATTCCTTCCCAATAGTTACGATTGTATAATCCCGTAACATTGTCGATAAACATCTTGTCACAACATTGGAACTTATCATGTTCTATTATAGCAGTGATTAGATAATACATATTGTCAGCAATTTTAACTCCATCAATGGTTACTAAATGACCCTTTAAATTGTATTGAATTGATAAAGTATGAGATAGTCTTTTTATGATTTCTAATTTTTCTAGATATGCTGTCGTATTCTGATTATTTAAGCTAGAATATTTAAACTTAAATTCTTTATCTAATACAATACGAATTATATCCTTATCTTTATCCCCTTTATGCATGATAAATATCCCCCAATATTTTATCTTTCTTCTTTATTTGGACATATAAGTAAATATTTTAGAAAAGTATGCTGCTAACCATCATCAATATTTAAAATATCTTTAATGTCATCAATATATTTATTTCCTGAACGCTCACCATACAATATCATACTAAGATAGACATCAGAAGTACCTATTCTACTTGCTAATTCTTTCTGGGTCATATTTAAGTCTATAAGTATATTCTTAACTCTTATTCCAAAAGGTGTCAGTTTTCTTTTTCTCATCTACATCCACCACCTTAAATGAAAAATCATTCTCTTTTATCTGAAACTTATGATACAATATCATTGCTAATGATTAAATCTTAATCTCTTAATCATTATATTATCTCTAATATCAGAGATTGTCAACACTCTTTCAAACTAAATCTCATATATCCGAGATTGTGGAGGTGAATATTTTGGATACTATTGGAAAAAGAATCAAATATTCAAGAAAAATTAGAAATCTATCTTTAACAGATGTAAAAGAAAAAACTGGTATATCTACAGGAAACTTAAGTGAGCTTGAAAATGATAAATTCGCTCCCTCTGCTAGTTCGCTCATATTATTTAAAGAATTGTTTAATGTTTCAATTGACTGGCTTCTAACTGGAGAACTATCTACGGAATCGAAGATTAATGAAGTTAATGAGTCTAATGAGGAATATGGGAAATCTTTAGAATTTACTGATGAAGAAATTAATCTAATAAATCTTTACAGAACATTAGATAATGAAGAAAAACAAAATATACTAGGATATCTAACTGTGATTAATAATAAAAAAATTCTATAGTCTTATTAATATAGGCCTTTAAATATAGGTTTTATTTTTAGCTCTAAATGATTAATTATTAATCATAATTTAGGAGATTTTCTCTTTATTACTTTAAATATCAATGCAAAAGTAGCATGACTTTATTCAAGCCATGCTACTTTTTTTATTTACATAATAAAAGAGCCACATTTCTGTAGCTCTTTCAATAAAAATTCTATAACAATTATCTCTTTGAGAATTGTGGTGATTTTCTAGCCTTTTTAAGACCGTATTTCTTTCTTTCCTTCATTCTTGAATCTCTTGTTAAGTGTCCAGCTTTTTTAAGTATTGGTCTTAATTCTTCATCTGATTCGATTAATGCTCTTGCTATACCATGTCTGATAGCTCCAGCTTGACCAGTAAATCCGCCACCTTCTACTTTAACAATAACATCAAATTTATCACCTGTTTCAGTAATTACTAGAGGTTCTTTAGCGATAACCTTTAATGTTTCATAGTTGAAGAATTCATCAATATCTCTATTGTTAATAGTAACTTTTCCGTTACCTGGGACTAACCTAACCCTTGCTATGGAAGTCTTACGTCTTCCTGTTCCAATAAATTGTACTATAGCCACTTACAGTCCTCCTCTCTCAAACAATTAAAATTCATATGTTTCTGGTTTTTGAGCTTCGTGTCCATGCTCGCTTCCAGCATATACTTTTAGCTTTTTAATCATGCTTCTTCCAAGGCTGCTCTTTGGAAGCATTCCTTTAACTGCTAATTCAATTACCATTTCTGGCTTTTCAGCAATCATTTTTCTGTATGATACATATCTGTCTCCACCTGGAAATCCTGTGTGATAGAAATGTGTCTTTTGATCTAGTTTTTGACCAGTTAATTTTATCTTGTCTGCATTTATTATTATAACAAAATCTCCCGTGTCAACATGAGATGTATATATAGGTTTATTTTTTCCACTAAGAATAGTTGCTACTTCAGTTGATAATCTACCTAATACCTTATCTGTTGCATCTATTACATACCATTTTCTTTCAACTTCATTGGTTTTCGCCATATAGCTTTTCATCATTTTCCCTCCTCGTAACGAACGTTTAAGGTGTCATTCAAAAAGTTTCCGGTCTTTTTTTAAACACTCTTATATATTCTAATACATTGATTTGCCTATGTCAAGATGATTTTACTCATAATATACTTTTTCTAAAAACAAGCCTTGAGGCGGTGCTGTCTTACCTGCTTTATCTCTGTTTTTAGAACTGATAATATATGGAATATCATCGATTGTAGTCTTTCCAATACCAACATTTATTAAGGTTCCAACAATAATTCTTATCATATATTTAAGGAAGCTATCTCCCTTAAAGGTTATTTCTATAAAATCACCTGTTTTTTCAATTTCTATATCATAAATAGTTCTAATATTTGATTTTACTATAGATTTTCTACCCTTAAAACTAGAAAAGTCATGCCTACCTATAAAACACTTGCTAGCCTTCTTCATTTTATCTAAATCCAAATCGTGCTTGTAGTGAAATGAGTAGTTTCTGTGTATTGGACTAGGCATTTTTCTAGTATAGATTACATACTTATACCTTTTCTTCTTTGCACTAAATCTAGAATGAAAACTCATATCAACTTCCTCTGATTTTATTATTGCAATATCATCCGGAAGTACATTGTTTAGTATATATTTGTATTTATCTGCCGGGATTGTAGCATTGGTTACAAAATTTGCTACTTGTCCTAAGGCATGAACTCCTGCATCTGTTCTCCCAGATCCTATTAGCTTAATATCCTCATTGGTTACTTCCCTTAGAGCATATTCTAATTTCTCCTGAACTGTAATTGCATTGTCTTGATTTTGCCAACCAGCATAGTTGGTCCCATCATACTCTATTAATAGTTTTATGTTCTTCATATATATACCTATATATATCTAGTAGAAATAATGAGTCCAAAGAATAGAATCATAGATGATAAAACTACAAAATCTATCTTTTTAAGTTTTAACTCATTTAGTCTTGTTCTGTTGTCTCCACCTCTATAACATCTTGCTTCCATAGCTGTAGCTAACTCATCAGCCCTTCTAAAAGCATTGATAAACAATGGAACCAATAGGGGCACAAGGTTTTTAGCACGGTTTATTATATTTCCAGATTCAAAATCTGCTCCTCTTGCCATTTGAGCCTTCATAATTTTATCAGTTTCCTCTAGAAGTGTTGGAATAAATCTTAGTGCTATTGTCATCATCATAGCTAATTCATGTGCAGGTAAACCTACCTTTTTAAAAGGAGATAGTAGCTTTTCTATACCATCTGTTAGGGATATAGGTGATGTTGTAAGGGTTAATAGGGAGGTTCCTGTTATTAGGAAAATAAGCCTTAAAGCCATAAATATAGCTGTACTAAGTCCCTCTTTAGTTACTGCCAAAGG
>CAYZZR010000108.1:0-3417 GCA_964482775.1 uncultured Tissierella sp.
AATTATCTTTAGTTTGAAACTTAGAAATTTTTGAAATATCCTTTAAATCAAGGCCTACTGCCTCCATGTTTTTATAAATATTACTAAATATTAAGTTTTGCCCTTGAGAGCTATTAAAGTTCCCAAGATTAAATACATAATCAACGCCTGCCATTTCCCCAACTGCAAGTGGATTGCTTCCCAAAATAATGGCTTTTACATCATTCAATTTTTCGAAATAGGGTTTAGGTATAGTATACTTTTCATACAAGTATTCCTTATATTGTGATTGAAGCTTTCCGATTAGTTCTTTTTCCTTAATCATAATTTCCCCTCCCATATCAACTAAACAAATTAACATCTTATATTATCTAATACATACCCAAAAAAATAGAAAAAAGACAGTCAACTATCTTTTTTCTATTCTATCATGGCTTATTTACAATAATTACTTTCTAATTCTAGTAGCTTTTCTTTTATGTCTAGTCCTCCGCCGTAACCAACCAATTTGCCATTTGATCCTATTACCCTATGGCAAGGCGTAAATATTGAAATAGGATTCTTATTGTTTGCACCACCTACAGCTCTGCAGGCTTTGACGTTTCCTACCTTTTCTGCTAGTTGTTTATAGGTCCAAGTCTTACCATATGGAATATCCCTTAAAGCCTTCCAGACCTTCTTCTGAAACTCTGTCCCCTCATCTTCTAAAGGCAAATCAAAGTCCTTCCTTTCACCAGTTAAATACTCATTGAGCTGAGTATATGCATTCTTTATTAATGGAGTCTCAATATATTTAGCATCCCCAAGTTGGACTTGCCCAAATTCTAAATTTGTAATACTTTCTCCATTGTCAGCAATGGTAACTTGACCTATAATTGTATTGTAGAAATATACATTTTTCACGATATTCCTCCTACTCGGGTATATTTATTTCACCTTTTAATACAATAATTGCTTGACCAATCAATTCAAGTCTCTCATCATCTATTAGTCTTAAAATCAATTCTCCACCTCGTGATGAGGCTTGATATGCTTTCATCTCTTTCTTTTCTAGAATATGACCCCAATAACTTGCCAATACAGTATGTACTGAGCCTGTAACTGGATCCTCATTTATTCCTGCCCAAGGATTAAAATATCTTGAAATAAAATCAAAGTCATTTGTATTTCTGGTTGTTATAGCTACCCCTTTTACATTATCTAAATTTAAGCTTTTCATGGAATCAAAGTTTGGACTTAAGTCGAATATTTCCTTTTCACTCTTAACTTTAATAATCATTTTTCTAGTAGTTTCACCAATTTTTACATCTTCATAATCTTTGATACCTAATGAGTCCAATAATTCTTTTGATAAAGATATATCCACAGGATTATCCAACGGCATATCTATACCAATTCCCGAATCATATTTTCTTGCAACAAGAGTTCCACTCTTGGTCTCAAAATAAATCTCATGAGATTTAACACCCAATACATCAAACAAAATCTTTGCTGTGCCTATGGTGCCATGGCCACAAAGTGAAACCTCTACCTCTGGTGTAAACCATCTAAGTGAATACTTGTTTTGATTTTTATCAATAGGCAATAGAAAGGCAGTTTCAGATAGATTCATCTCAGCTGCGATACCCTTCATATGAATTTCTTCTATTTCTCTATCTAATATACAAACCGCAGCTGGATTGCCTTTAAATTGTTCCTTTGAAAATACATCAACTTGATACATTGGAAATGAATTCATAGTTTACCTACCTTCTTTCATTAGTTAGTTAAACTCTTAGTTATTTTATATTCCTCTAGCTTCTCAGTATACCAAGTGTTGTAAGCAGTACCCATTTCATTTTGGAATAATGTCTTTCTTATGTCTTCTTTTAAATCAGCTAAATTAGCTTCCTTAGCTTCTTTTTTATCCTCAACTTTAATTATATGAAAACCAAATTCAGACTCTACTGGATCGCTAATTTCACCAACTTCTGCTGAGAATGCAGCTGCTTCAAACTCAGGCACCATTCTCCCTCTAGCAAAATATCCTAGGTCTCCACCATTTCCACTATTGCTTGTATCTATAGAATATTCCTTGGCTAATTCTGCAAAATCTCCACCCTGGTTAATCTTTGTTACAACTTCATCTGCTACTTCTTTTGTTTCAACTAGAATATGACTAGCTTTGACTTGTTCTACTTCATTTAATGATTCTTTATTTTCTTCAAAATAAGCACTTATATCTTCATCAGATATTTCTATATAAGGTTCCAATATCTTCTCAAGTTGTAAGTTAGTTACTATATTGTCCTTTATATCATCCAAGGTATATCCATATGATGCTATAGCATTGTTTAGTTCTTCTTCCCCGCCATAATAGTCTTGCATTTCTGCCAAGTTTTCCTCAATCTCTTCATCTGATATTTCGATGTTCTGTTTTGCTATTTCAGTCTCTACGATTTTTTCAGAAATCAATGCATCTAAGGCTTGCTCTCCACCTTGCTCAACAAGGTAATCATATAGTTCTGTTTTAGTAATCTCACTATCATTTACCTTTGCAACAACTTCATCCTTTGTGCAGCCTGTAACACCTACTGATAACGCTAATACCACTCCTGCTACTGCAATCATCTTTTTCTTTTTTAAATTCAATTTTCATTGCTCCTCTCTTTTTACCTCTACTTCAATCATTATTATACAACAAAATGAAGCTATTATGAAATAATAATGAAATTTTAGTGAAAGCTTTTTCTTTCATTAAAAAAGAGCTACCAAAGTAGCTCTTAAGATTCCTCATTTTATACCTTATGACAACATACATTAAATCTCTTTATTTAACTATTAATACAGATGTACTTACATTGTTTAACACCTTGTTTGATATGCTCCCTAAGAAAGTCCTTGAAAAAGTTCCAAGACCTCTTCTTCCCATAACAATTAAATCTATTCCTCTATCCTCAACTACTTCAATTATCTTAGTAGCTACATCGCCAACTTTATAATCTGCCTTAACAACTCCTGGATAGTCTTTGAACAATTCTAATGCCACTTTAAGCAAGTCTTCTGCATCTTGTATCTCTTTACTAATCCTTGCATCCTTATCATCTGAACTAATTACCGTTGGAGTACCCTTTAAATTCTCAACTACAGTCAAGATATAAATGTCACTCGTTTTTAGTTCTGCAAGTTCTTTTGCCTTAATAAGGGCTTTCTTAGAATTTTCAGATCCATCGATAGCTATCAAAATCTTTTTCATGAAATAGTCCCCCTCAATCTTTATTCTTCTTCTAAAAATATTTTAACAGCATTATATACATTTTCTTCTCCTAAAACAAGAAGTATATCACCTAATTCAAATGTAGCATATGGCCCAGGTGAAAGGATAGTCTTCTCTCCCTTTCTAATCCCCACTATAGTACCACCAGTATGTTGCCAAAAACTTACTGCACCAATGGATTT
>CAYZZR010000108.1:3517-7599 GCA_964482775.1 uncultured Tissierella sp.
TCCCCACTATAGTACCACCAGTATGTTGCCAAAAACTTACTGCACCAATGGATTTACCAATAAAGGTACACTTCTCAGTAACTTCAATTTCATATGGAGTGATAGATGTGGTGTTACTAAATTTACTGGTAGAATCGATAATTCTATCTATAGTTGTAACCATTTGTTCTTCCAATGCATTCTTTTGTTGTATAAGAGTTGCCAGTGTAGCCTTATATGATGCAATGCTTTCTATATTTTTAAACTTATTTATATATTTAAAAGCTTTCTCTTTGGATAATACAGTGATACCGCTTCCTCTATAAGATCTAACAACATCCACATCTTCAAGTAATTTTATTGCTCTTCTTATGGTCTCTGGAGAAACATTGTAAATTCCAGCTAAGGTAGAGCGACCATGTAACTTGTCCCCTTCCTTAAAATTCTCCTTATATATCAAATTTGCTATATCCAAAGCTATCTCTTGATAACGGGACATGACACTGTTTTCGTACATTGAATACACTCCTATCGGTTTTCTACTTCTATCTATATTTTAGCATGTAAGCCCAAAAATAACAAATTATTCATAATTGTTTCTATAATGTACTACTAAGCCTTTCAATTATTTCATCAGCGTTTAGAGGTCTTCCATCATACTTTAGAATCCTATGAGTACATTTTATATCTGTCATTTCATTAATTAAACTTTCAAGTTGACCTGTAGCATTTTGTTCTATATCGATAATGTTCTTTGCAAGAGCTCCCAGTTCATTTAGCTTAGCTGTTGGAAAAGGCCATATGTCTCCATATATTAAGGCTCCAAAGGACTTTCCATCTTCAGTCAACCTATCAACAGTTTCCTTAACTGCGCCAAATGTTGCCCCCCAACAAACTATTAAGTTCTCAGGATTATCCTTGCCAATAAACCATGGTTCTGATACTTCTTCCTTTAATAATTCCATCTTCTTTAACCGTTTATCCACCATCTTTGTCCTGTTTTCAGCATTTTCATCTATATTCCCATATTCATTGTGTTCATGACTATCCACCATTACTAAATGTTGCTCAAACTGTCCCGGGATCAGCCTTGGAGATATTCCGCTTTCTGTAAATTTATAACGTTTATATCTTTCATCAGTGATATCTTCCTTAGATGCAAGGTGTCTATCTATGGTTATCTTAGTAAAATCAAATGGATCCAATGTAATACTATAGTCGGTTAAGTACTCTTCAGTAATAAGCAATACTGGTATTTGATACTTTTCTGCAATATTGAATGCCCTTGCGGTTTGATAAAATGCATCATCTGGACTTCTCAATGCAATTACCATCCTAGGAAATTCACCATGACCTGCATGTATCATAAATCTCAAATCAGCTTGCTCTGTTCTAGTAGATAACCCAGTTGCAGGCCCTGGTCTCTGTGCATTAAATACTACTATTGGAGTTTCTATGATTCCTGCAAGACTCAAAGCCTCTACCATCAATGCAAAACCACCACCTGATGAACCCGTCATAGCCCTAACTCCTGCATATGAGGCTCCTAAGGACATATTCAAGGCACCTACTTCATCCTCTATCTGATCTACAACTATACCCATTTCATCAGCTTTAGATGCTATATACGTCATAACACTTGAAGATGGGGTCATTGGATATCCACAGTAATATTTACATCCTGCAGCTATAGCACCAATAGCCAATGCTTGGTTTCCATTTAGTAGAATATGCCCATCCTGTCTCTTTGGTAGCTCATATTTTCTCTCTAACATATGGAATCCTTTTTTCAAAGCTTCCTTATTAACTGGAGATATTTTTTCACCTAATACATCATCCACTACATCCTTAGCAATATCTATGTTCATACCAAAATAATTTACTAAAGCTCCAAATCCCACTGTAGGATAGACTTTTTCATTTTTTAACTCCTTAGCTATTTCCATCAATGGTAAATGATTATAATCCTCAGCCTTAGCCACTTCTTTATCAAGTATTATTGAACCACCATCTTTTAACTTGTCACGATGAAGCAAAACTGTTTCTTCGTTAAGAGCAAATATCATATCAACTTTAGAAGTAAATGTTGTTAGAGGCTTATCTGAAAACCTTACCTGCATAAAATTGTGACCACCTCTAACCATAGACATAAAATTTTTATAAGTAAATACATAATAACCACTTCTCTTGATAGTTCTCTCCAATAGATGAACAACTGTATCAATTCCTTGACCTGCTGCCCCACCAACTAATATAGTATAATCCATTCTCTCACCCTCCTCCAATAAATTAATAGAATCCTTTCATTAACTTTTCAGCATTCATAGGATCTAACTTCATATCTACTAATGGAGGACCATTTTTTATAAATTCAAAACTATCATCATAGGTTTCCTTCTCCACCTTATATAAAATTCCTAGAGGAATCTTTTCATCCCATTCTAAAGACTTTTTATATGCCTCTTCATAATTTGTAAAATCGTAATCTTCAGGTAAATAATAGGTATGGTCTTTATACCACTTAAATGTATTCACCTTATTCCAAACAACACAAGGTTGAAATATGTCTAAATGTGCATACCCATTATAAACAATCGCTTCTTTCATAAGCCCTACTAGATGAGGGATATCTCCAGAAAATCCACGAGCTACAAACCCAGCACCCATTGTTAAGGATAACGCCAAAGGCTTAATGGGTTCTAATTTAACTCCATCAAATTGTAATGTGGTTCTTTGACCTTTAGCAGTAGTAGGAGATCCTTGTCCCTTGGTAAGTCCATATATTTGATTATCATGTACAAAATGAGCAATATTTATGTTTCTTCTTATAGTGTGAATAAAGTGATTGCCACCTTCACCATATGTATCTCCATCACCTGATTCAGCGATAACTGTAAGGTTTTTATTAGCTAATTTTACCCCGATAGCTGGAGGTAATGCTCTACCATGAAGTCCATTAAACCCATTAGCACCAATATAGTGTGGTAGCTTTGCAGCTTGCCCTATACCTGAGACTATAACTGCTTCATGTGGTGGAATATTTAATTCTTCTAAGGCCTGCTTTAATGCTGTCTTAATCATGTAATTCCCACATCCCGGACACCAGGATGGATCATAAACCTTGTATTCGCAAGTCATAAGCTACCTCCTAATTCATTTTCTAATATTACTATACCCAACTCACCGCAAATAAAGCAGTATGCTATATTATAAAGATAAAAATAAGTTAGGCATTTTACCCTAACTTATTCACCTCAATTATCCCCTTTTTCTCTAAGGATTTCTTTCTAAAAAAGTAAACTATACAGGTTAGTAAAGGAAGGGCTAATATAAAAGTAAAAGAAAGCAAACTATAGTATAAATCAATATGTTTTCTAATACCTATAACTGATCTGTTTCCACTGATTGCCAAGGTTGCAATGCCAACTAATAGTCCTATAACTATTAGGATTAACTTTTCATCTTCTTTTTTATTAAATAGCTCTCTAAAGGCTCTTACTGATAAATATAGAAATGCAGAAATTCTAGTTATACTTGCTATTAACCATACAATAATAAATATAGAGTCTATTCTTTCAAATATTTGAAATTGATTTATGGCTCTTACATAGAGTAAAAACGGAAAGTTTAAATGTCTAGTATATTCCACGCCCATGGTCCCTTGACACATAACAACCACTATGGCTAATAAAACCATAGAAACAATAACTGACTTCACAAATATTTTGTTTATATCCTTTTTATTCTCTAATTCTGGTACTATCATTGCTAAAATCATAATCTCTACATAATAAAATGAAAGTCTATATGCACCCATACTTATATCATTTAAAGGTGAATCTACTAAAATGGGTTTTAATACAGAAAAATCTACATTTGAAAATCCTAATAGTAATAATATTGCTCCAATAATAAAAATTAATGGTGCAAATGCTTCAGCTGTTCTTGAAAAGGCAATTATACCTCTAGACACATAATAAATACATGTAATCATCATGAATATTGCTACAACAATATTGGATGCATCATCTAATATTGTTGTAGCTACTAATTCTGATTGAATAGTGGTACCATTTATTGAATTCAATATAAAATACAGTCCA
>CAYZZR010000109.1:0-7542 GCA_964482775.1 uncultured Tissierella sp.
CCATCAATTTGCAGAAAACCACTGCAAACCGGGTTAGGTCATAAAAAAGCAAGTAGCTAGGCTACTTACTTATTTCTCTCATAGATAATTCTCAATCCATCTAAGGTCAGCATCTTATCTATAATCTTTATATACTTGCTTTCACTTGCTATCAATGAAGAAAACCCTCCAGTAGCAACAACCTTTACTTCATTTTGCTTTACATTCATCTCTTTCATCATTTTCTCTATGATAAAGTCAACCATTCCAATATAACCATATACAAGACCTGATTGAATACTATTTACAGTATTTTTACCAATAATTTTTTCGGGTTTTACCAACTCTACCTTTGGTAATTTTGCAGTCCTTAAGAATAGGGCTTCTGCAGATATCTTTATTCCAGGAGTAATAACTCCTCCCATATAATCTCCTTCTTTGCTTACAAAACAGAAGGTATTTGCCGTTCCAAAATCTACAATAATAGTAGGACCACCATATTTTTCATAGGCAGCCACTGCATTTACTATCCTATCAGCTCCTACTTCCTTTGGATTATCATATCTTATATTCATACCTGTTTTTACACCAGGTCCAATAACTATAGGATCTAATTTAAAATACCTCATACTTGCAGCCGGCAAAGTGTGCATTAGAGTTGGTACTACAGATGAGATAATTACATCTTCAATCCTTGATATATCTATTTGATTGTATCTAAATATCTGATCAAACAATAAACCATATTCATCGGAAGTTCTATCCTTATCAGTAGCAATCCTCCAATCGATTGTCAATTCTTTGCCTTCAAATAGTCCAAATACTATATTTGTATTCCCTACATCTATAACCAATAACAAATGACTACACCTCTATTCTTTATTGCGGCCTTTTAAAGCACCTACTACACTAGTAACTATAATTATTGCAATAATAGTCTCAGGTATACCATTGGTAATACCTATTCCAACTATAATCTTTCTTGCAGTACTTGGGTCTTGACCCAAGCTTTCAACAAATTTTTCTGCATAAAAAATATATATCATGGATAAAACCCCTAATGTATTGGTCAATGTACCTATAATACTAGGGATAACTATATCCAAGGATGCATTTTTATATTTAATTAAGGTAAAATAAGCCAGCACTACTGTCAATGCCAACAATAGAAAATTCATTAGAAGAGTTAATTTGCTCTCATCATTTACTATATTCCCATATATTCCATATGATAAGTAAGCAACTATCGAAATCCAAAGGATATACAAAATCCATTTAGTTTTCTTAGTTCCAATCTTTCTAAGAAAATCATAAGCATAAAAACTAAAAATCCCAATTAATACCCTAGGTAATACAGATACCAAAGGATTTAAAAATGCAAATGATACGGGAGTTGGATTAGTTATAGCTTGAAATATGCTAAACAATCCAAATATTAAGCCTACAAATCCGCCTACAATTGGTCCTTCCATAATTGCACCAATAATAACAGGTATATGCATTATTGTGGCCCTAGTAGGTCCAACGGGTATAAAACCTAGTGGCGTCATTCCAAGTACAGTAGATATGGCACCTAATACA
This sequence comes from uncultured Tissierella sp., assembly GCA_964482775.1. Lineage (GTDB taxonomy): Bacteria > Bacillota > Clostridia > Tissierellales > Tissierellaceae > Tissierella_B. The sequence continues at coordinate 1,561 of CAYZZR010000109.1, forward strand.
CCAATAATTGCTAACTTTCTTACATTTAAAGCATTTTTTCTTTTCAATTCAATCCCTCCGCTCTAGTTCCAATGGATACCAGTCGATATTTTTTTACTACAAAATTCATGTCCAGCTCAGTTACGATGCCAGCCTAGTACATATGATAATGTTATATAACATTATCATATGTAATTATAAAGGTATAAAACTATTTATTCAACAGTTTTTTTAATATCAGAATAAGAAAGCAAGTTTCCATAAGCCTTTGCATGGATTATAGCGTTGCTAATTGCCATTGACATGACCTCTGCTGCTATGGAACCTACAATATTTATATCTGACTTAGTGGCATTTGTTGCCATAGTAAATATAGTATCACCATCCATCATGGTATGAACTGGATTGATACTTCTAGCATAGCCATTGTGAGCCATTTCAGATACCTTATTGGCTTCTACCTTTGTCAATATAGCATTTGTTACAATTGTTCCAATCGTTGTGTTTTTCATTGACATATTCAGGTCAACACTAGATTCTTTTAGTATACTCATTGTATTTAAGAGTTTATTTTCCTTATAATCATAAACTCCTGCCAACTGTTTACTGTTTCTGTAATCAAAAATGTCACCTAAGCTATTTACAGATACAATCGCCGAAACAATCAAGTCCCCAAGTGTGATTGTAGCGCTACCAAGACCAGACTTCATAGCATTTTCAGGCCCTAGTATCTTGCCAATAGTAGCACCCATTCCACACCCTATGTTACCTTGCCTTTTTTCATCAATACTGGCATTTTGAGCAGCTCTATATCCCATATTGTAATCTGGACGAATTCTATAATCCCCAATATTTAAATCAAATATAACAGCTGAAGCTACTATTGGTACCTTTGTCACGCCAACGTCAAAACCTATATTATTTTCCTCAAGATACTTCATAACTCCACCTGCAGCATCCAAGCCAAAAGCAGATCCACCAGACAAAACAATAGCATGAACTTTATCCACCATTTTTTCAGCTTTAAATAGATCTGTTTCCCTAGTTCCAGGTGCAGACCCCCTAACATCCACTCCACCAGTAGCTCCGTTTTCACAGATAATTACACTACATCCTGTCATACCTTCCTCAGATTGACAATGTCCAACTCTTATACCTTCTATATCCGTAACATATCCTGGAAACATTTTCACACCTCTTTTTCATAATTAACAGTTTGACTATTTATCTAATATATATTACCCTTTTTTATCTATTCAAAAACGTAAAATGGGTGGCAAAGCCACCCACCTCTAACTAGAGCAATCTTTTTATTCTAAAATTATTAGCTGATCACCGGAATTTACTGATGTTCCAGCACTTACCACTACCTTTGCAACCTTTGCATCCTTAGGAGATAGTATTTCATTTTCCATCTTCATAGCTTCAAGAATTAAAAGTACATCCCCAGCTTTTATTATATCCCCTTCATTTACAAGGACCCTTAATATACTTCCAGGCATTGGCGCCTCAATTAGCTCTTGTCCTGCTGATACGGCCACATCCTTATTAGCTGGAGCCGCCGTAGGAGTTGGCATTGCTACTTGAGTTGGGGCTTGAGCAGGTGCAGCTGCAGGTTTTGCTACAGGAGCAGGGTTGGACGCAACATTCCCCTTTACTTCTTCTACTTCTACCTCATAGGAGTTACCATTTACATTTATTATAAACTTTCTCATATTTGACCTCCACTATTAATTTAATCTACTGAATAATTGTTCTTTTCTACCCATATCAGCCCAAGCTATTGTATTTTGAGGAATTCTCCTTATGGCTTGGATATTAATGTCAGGTAGGCCAACACCCATACTTGCGGCTACTGCTGCAGTAATTACTGCTATTAGTTCTTCACTATACACATCTTGAACAGATGCCTCTGAAGCTACTTGATTTTGTTTTACTTCCTCTTGATCTTGAATATCGTCCGAATTTATAAATTTCTTAAATATATTTATCATCTATACACCTCTTTAAACCGGTAAATTTCCGTGCTTTTTACTAGGTCTACTCTCTCTCTTTGATTCAAGCATATTAAAGGCAGATATTAATCTTGGTCTTGTAATACTTGGTGCTATAACATCATCAACATAGCCTCTCTTTGCAGCTATATAAGGATTGGCTATAGTATCTCTATACTCATCAATCTTTGATTTTCTAGTAGCAACAGGATCATCAGAATTCTTTATATCATTTTTAAATATAATATTTGCTGCGCCATCAGGTCCCATAACTGCAATTTCTGCATTTGGCCAAGCCAACACTTGGTCGGCTCCTAATTCCTTGGAGCACATTGCTAAATATGCGCCACCATAGGCTTTTCTAACAATCAAGGTTACCTTAGGCACTGTAGCTTCACTATATGCATAAAGCATCTTTGCTCCATGTCTAATTATACCGCTATACTCTTGTTGCGTTCCCGGCAAGAATCCAGGTACATCCACAAGGTTTAATAGTGGAATATTGAATGCATCGCATGTTCTTATAAATCTAGCAGCCTTATCAGATGCATTGATATCCAAACATCCCGCTAAAACTCTAGGTTGATTTGCTATAACTCCAATGGATTTTCCATTTAGTCTAATGAATCCAGTTATTATATTTTGTGCATATAGGGGTTGAACTTCAAAGAAGCTTCCTTCATCTGCAATTACATTGATTACATTCTTCATATCATATGGTTTATTTGGATTTACTGGTACTATCTCAGCAAGAGTCTCATCTACTCTATTTATATAATCATTACTTTCATATTCTGGTGCATTTTCTAAGTTGTTTGAAGGCAAGTATGATAAGAGCACCTTTATCCTTGCTATACACTCTTCATCTGTACTATCCATAAAATGAGCTACACCACTAGTCTTATTGTGAGTAATTGCTCCTCCAAGCTCCTCTTGAGTAACTTCTTCTCCTGTTACAGTTTTTATAACCTGAGGACCTGTTATAAACATCATACTAGTTTTTTCTACCATAAAAATAAAATCAGTTAAGGCTGGAGAATACACCGCTCCCCCTGCACAAGAACCCATAATTACAGATATTTGTGGTATCACTCCAGAAGAAATTGTATTTCTATAAAATATCTTTCCAAAACCAGATAGAGCATCTACACCTTCTTGAATTCTAGCTCCACCTGAATCATTCATCCCAATAATTGGGGCACCCATTTTCAAAGCCATATCCTGAACCTTGCAAATTTTTGCAGCATGCATTTCCCCAAGTGAGCCACCAACAACAGTAAAATCCTGAGCATATACAAATACCAGTCTACCATCAACCGTTCCATAACCAGTTACTACTCCATCAGCTGGCGCTTCTACCTTATCCATCTCAAAATTAGTGGATCTATGTTCTACGAATTTATCTAACTCAACGAAGCTTCCTTCATCCATAAGTAAAGCAATTCTTTCTCTAGCTGTAAGCTTTCCAGATTCATGATGCTTTGCAATTCTCTTTTCTCCTCCGCCTAGCTCAATCCTTGCACTATTCTCGAGAAGTTTATTGATCTTTTCTATCATTTCAATCCTCCTAGTAAATATAGACTATTCTCTTTCACTAATCTCAATCAATACTCCATTAGTTGCTTTTGGATGAATAAAAGCTATTCTCGCTCCACCAGCACCTAGTCTTGGCTTTTCATCTATTAATCTATATCCTTGTGCTTTTAACTCTTCTAAGGTCTTTTCTATATCATCTACTCTAAATGCAATATGGTGAAGTCCCTCGCCCTTCTTTTCAATATACTTAGCTATAGTACCATCCTCTGAGGTGGATTCCAATAGCTCAACTTCAGTATCTCCTACGGGTAAAAAGGCAGTTATTACCTTTTGATCCTCAACAACTTCTTTTCCTGTACATTTAATTCCCAAAGCTCCTTCATAAAACTTTAAGCTTTCTTCTATACTTTTTACAGCTATTCCAATATGGTCAACTTTAGTTACCATTTTATCCTCCTTTAAGAATTTAATCCTTTATTAGCTCTATTATTCTATCCTTTGCGGTATAGGGATCTGTTAATCTCAATGTAACGTCCTTTGATAAACTTTCCAACAAATCCTCTTTTACAGCCTTTTCTAAGATTATCTTCATCAATTCATCCTCTACAAGCTTTATAATCTCCAATTTGTTGTTTCTAGTTCTTCTAGTCTCAAGCTCACTCCTATCCTCTAAGTACTTTCTATGATCAAGAAGCTTCTCTAGCAATAAATCCATATCTTGGTTTTTACCAGCTGATACCTTTACTACAGGCGGTCGATATAGTTTTTTATCATTTAAATCCAAATTCATCTCAATTTCTACCTTGGTTTTATCTGCTCCATCTAAATCCGATTTGTTGATTGCGAACACATCTGCAATCTCCATAATTCCTGCTTTTATAGCCTGAATATCATCGCCCATATTTGGAACCATAACCATTAAAACAGTATCCGCTGTTCTAACTATATCTATTTCAGATTGTCCCACTCCTACTGTCTCAATAAAGATATAGTCACAACCAAAGATATCCAAAACCTTAACAGCACCCCAGGTAGCCTTAGACATGCCACCCAGAGAGCCTCTTGTTCCCATACTCCTTATGAATACATCTTTATCCAGAGCCAAGTCGTTCATTCTAATCCTATCACCAAGTATAGCTCCACCACTAAATGGACTAGTCGGATCAATTGCTATGATACCTACCTTCTTATTTTGCTTTCTCAATTCCTTAGTCAGCCTGTCAGTCAAAGTAGATTTGCCACTACCAGGGGAGCCAGTAATACCTATTACATAAGCTCTGCCTGATTTGTGATATAATTTTTTTATCAAATCTATAGCCTCTTGATCATTATTTTCCAACATAGATATCAATCTTGCACAGGCTCTCTTATCACCTTGTAATAATCTTTCTTCAATGTTCAAATAAAGCACCGCCTATTTATCTTTTTATCTTGTCAGTAATAAACTTTACAATATCTTGAGTTTCTGTTCCAGGAGTAAATATAGCTTCCACTCCAGACTGAATTAGATTAGGTATATCGTCATCCGGGATTACTCCTCCACCCACAACTAATACATCATCTACACCTTCACCCTTTAAAAGATTAACTACCTTAGGAAATAGATGATTATGTGCTCCGGATAATATACTCATAGCAACTACATCAACGTCCTCTTGAATAGCAGCAGCAACAATTTGCTCAGGAGTTTGTCTCAACCCTGTATAAATAACCTCCATACCTGCATCTCTTAGAGCCCTAGCCACAACCTTGGCTCCCCTATCATGTCCATCTAAGCCCGGCTTAGCAACAAGCACTCTTATTGGTCTATTCATTTTATTTCCCCCAATCTATAGTATCACAGTCTGTTCATATTCACCAAAAACATCCCTTAAAACATTACAGATTTCTCCTAATGTTGCATATGCCTTTACAGCTTCCAATATATATGGCATTAAGTTTTCTTCACTACTTGCTTTTTCCTTTAATACTAATAATGTTCTATCAACTAGCTCATTGTCTCTTTCAGCTCTTAGTTTGATTAATTTCTCTTTTTGTGAAGCTTCAACTGCTGGATCCACTTTCAACAAATCCTTTTTACCACTTTCTTCAACTTGGAACTTATTGACACCGACAACTATCTTTTCCTTGGCTTCAACTTCCATTTGGTACTTATAAGCTGCATTTTGAATTTCCTTTTGTATATAGCCTTTTTCTATAGCCTTTGTAGCACCGCCAAGTTGGTCTATACTATCAATATACTTTTGAGCTTGCTCTTCTATTTGACTTGTAAGGCTTTCAATATAATATGAACCAGCTAGAGGGTCAATAGTATCTGTAACTCCTGACTCATAGCCAACGATTTGTTGAGTTCTAAGAGCTATTCTTACTGAATCCTCAGTAGGCAATGCCAAAGCCTCATCTCTTGAATTTGTATGAAGTGATTGAGTTCCTCCTAATACTGCCGCTAAGGTTTGAATTGTAACTCTTATAA
>CAYZZR010000110.1:0-2458 GCA_964482775.1 uncultured Tissierella sp.
AGAGTTTATGATAAGGTTTATTAAAAGTAATTTCAAGGCCTAACTAGAATGGAATTTCATAGTGGTGACAGGTTTTTGATTGATATATTTAAATTGAATAATGAATGAACAAGAGGATTCTAGTGAGTTGTGTTAAAAAGTTCACTATTGCTTTACTACTAGGGGGACTAAGATTATATGTTTAAAAAAGTAGTACTTGTAAATTTAGTATTAATCATTAGTATTTTTATCAATGCATGTAGTATTAAAAGTTATACAGATCCACTAAACCCGAATAAACCAATAACTGTTACAGTATGGCATTATTACAATGGAAATATTAAGGACAAGTTTGATGGACTGGTGGCAGAATTTAACGAAACTATTGGTATAGAAAAGGGTATTGTCGTAGATGCACAAAGCCGTGGCGATGTTGGTCAGCTTGCAAGTGCAGTTTTTGATGCTGCAAATGAGTCCATTGGAACAGAACCTATGCCAGATATATTTGCGGCTTACCCAGACAATGCTATTAGAGTGCATCAAATCGTTCCCTTGGTAAATCTAGAAACTTACTTTTCAAAAGAAGATTTATATGAATATAAGGAGGAGTTTTTGCAGGAAGGGCAATTTGAAGCTGATGGAAACTATTATATCATGCCTATTGCAAAGTCTTCTGAAAATCTTTTTGTAAATAAAACTTATTGGCAAGCCTTTGCATCCGAATATGGTTATGATAACCATGACTTGCAGAGTTGGGAAGGTATTACAAAGATTGCAGCGCACTACTATGAAGTCACTGGAAATGGTTTTTTTGGTATTGATGCTAACGCCAATTATATGATTAATTCTGCAATGCAACTAGGTACAGAGATGTATATTTACAATGATGATGGTAGTGCTATTTTTAACTTTAATGAGGATATTGCTCGAAAGATTTGGGACAACTACTATATACCATATCTGAAAGGACATTTTGTTAAGACGGGAAGATTTAGTTCAGATGATGCCAAGACAGGTACTATACTTGCATATACAGGTTCAACTGCTGGAGCAACTTATTTTCCAACTGAAGTAACTTTTAGTCAGGAAGAAGTTGTAGCCATAGATGTGCTTGCACTTCCTTATCCATATTTTGAGGAAGGTAATCCTTATGTGATTCAACAAGGGGCTGGAATGTGTATTACACAAAGTGACCTTTCACATGAATATGCAGCAGCAGAGTTCTTAAAATGGTTTACTAGTTCTGAACAAAACCTAAAATTTGCAGTTTCTACGGGATATTTACCAGTTAAAAATGAAGCCCTAAATGAATCTACTATGTTAAATGCTATGGAAGACACAGGCACAAATAATGATGCAATTCAAAGTTCTATAATTACAACAATAAGTATGTTTGAGAATTATGAATTATATAATAGTAAGCCTTTTAATGGCAGTTATGAGTTAAGAGAGTTACTTGAATCTAACTTGATTAACAAAATAAATAGAGATCTGAGTTATATAAAGGAAGAGAAAGATAAGGGGGAAAATGTTGAAAAGCTAGTTGACTCACTAATAGACGAAGAGGAATTTATAAAATGGTACAGCCTACTTGTAAATGAAGCGGAGTTTATAATGAAAAGATATTAAGTGAAGAAAGGTTAGGCTATGAAAACTACTAATAAGAACAATAGTGAAAAGATAAATAGTCAGAATTCTATTGTCTATAAATTGACTATTTTCGCAATATCAATTATTATAATTCAAACCATGTTTATAACAGGAAGCTTAATATTTGGAGGAGTGTTAAAGGAATCAAGAAACAATGCTATGGCTACCTTCAATGAAAAAGTGAACGGTAGAAAAAATTACTTGGAAAGAGAGATGAGAAATCGTTGGACTAATTTAGATCCATTCCTACCATTAATATCAGACGAACTATCCAAGGAACATAAAAGTAATGAGGTATTTCTTTCCAATATCTCCGAATTAATGACCAATATGCTCAGAAGCTCACAAACTACCGGTGTATATCTTATGCTAACTGATGATATTAATGAGAAAAAATTTGATTCAATTTACTTAAGAGATTATGATCCTCTTGCCAATAACTATAGTAATAATGATATATATATGGTAATTGGACCACCAGATATAGCGAAAAACCTAAAAATTCCTCTAGATCAGTCATGGAAGTATGATTTTGAATTAACAGATATGAATCAAGCTTTCTTTTTAAATCCATATTCTCAAGCTCATCTAACTAATAATTCTAAATTTTTGGGATATTGGAGTAAGCCATTTCAAGTATCTGAAAAAGATTTGTATGTTATCACATATTCAATGCCTATTTTTGACTTGGATAACCAGTTAAGAGGGATTATAGGAATAGAGATTTCTTTAAACTATCTATTCAAACAATTACCTGCTACTGATTTACAACAGAAAGATTCCCTTGGGTATATGATTGCTTATAAAGAAAGAGAAGAAAGTGATATTA
>CAYZZR010000110.1:2468-7353 GCA_964482775.1 uncultured Tissierella sp.
CAGTTGTTACAAATGGAGCACTACAAAAGCGTTTTATAAATACTGATGAACCACTTGAAATACAAGTGGTTGATTCTGATTCAAGCACATATATTTTTCATAACCATAAGTTGACTGAAACAATTTATGCTAATATGGAGAAAATTGGTCTTTATCAACACAATACTCCATTTGAATCGGAGTCATGGTATCTGGTGGGTTTAATGCGTGAGGATGACTTGTTTGCTCATGAAAAGAAAATAGAAGTAATATTACTAGTGACATTTGGATTATCCCTCATCTTAGGCTTAATTGGTAGTGGATACTTTAGCTTCAAGTTCTCAAAACCAATTATTGAGCTAGCAGATAAAGTTCGAACAAGTGATAAAGATCAAAAAATTTATCTTGATTCTACTGGACTTAATGAGGTTGATGAGCTTGCAAGAGCTATATCAATAGCAAATAATGAAAAAATAGAATCTGCTTCGAGGCTTACTAAAATAATTGATATGTTAGATATGCAAATTGGAGCCTTTGAAATAAATAGTGATAACAATATGCTATTTACAACTGAAAAGCTTTTTTCAATCATGGGAATATCTGAATCTATAAGTAAGACTATTAAAGGAAAAGATGATTTCATGATAATATTACAATCAATATTTAGCAGAAAAGAAACAGAAGAAAATGATGTATATAAGGTCGAAGGTGAAATATCAAAATGGTTGAAAATCAACATGACAGAGTCAGAAAACACTATAATAGGTGTAGTTCAAGATGTAACTATAGAAATGCTAGACAAGCTTGAAATTATAAAGGACAGAGATTTAGATCCCTTGACTAAACTCTATAATAGAAAAGCCTTCCAATATCGTTTTGAAGAGAAATACTTAAATGAGGATCTAAAGGTTGCAGCATTGATAATGTTTGATCTTGATGATTTGAAGTTAGTAAACGATACTTATGGGCATAAATGGGGAGATAGCTATATAATTGAGGCAACAAACTGTTTAATGAGACTTGCAAATGACAATCAGAGGATACTAGGTCGACGTTCTGGAGATGAATTTGTAGCGTTAATATATGGATATGATACAAAAATAGATTTGGAATTATCAATTAAGAAGTTTTTTAATTATATAGAAAGAACATTTATTGCTTTTCCAAATAATACTGAAATTTCAATCAGTATTTCAGGAGGTCTTATATGGCTTGACTATCCAGAGTTGAAATATGAAGAACTACTTCATCGAGCTGATGAAGCCCTATATAAGGCAAAAAGATTCTCTAAAGGAAATTATGTTGTATATAAGTAGTATAGATATTTAGATTTTATATACTATTGTTGGGTATATAAAATTATAAGAAGATATAATTAAAATTCTGGTTTATTATACTACATTAGTTAATAATATGTGTCTTTGGAGGAGAACATATGAAAAAACATTTTACATTAATTTTTTTATTTATTAGTATAATATCCATATTTATGAACAATTCTTATGCTGTGGATAATAGTATCAACTTGACTAAAGATGAGATTAGATTTGTTGAAGAGAATTCTATAATCAGGATAGGTATAGACCCTGACTTTGTTCCCTTTGAGTTTATTGATGATAATGGTGCATATAAAGGCATAGCAGCTGACTACCTTTCATTAATAAGTAAAAAAACTGGTTTACAATTTGAAGTAATCAAAAATCTAAGTTGGCCCGAAGCTTATGATATGTCATTGCAAGGAGACATAGATATGTTACCTGCTATTGGAAAAACTAGTGATAGAGAGCAGTATTTTATATTTTCAGAGCCATATTATCACTTTAAAAGAGTAATGGTAACAAGAGATAGCAATACAGATATATCAGGGATAGAGGATTTAGAAGGTATGACTGTAGCTGTGCAGCGAAATAGTTCGCATCACAGCTATTTGTTGTCCTATTCAAAAATAAATCTAAGTCTATATGATTCAGTTGAAGCTGCACTAACTGCAGTAGCTACAGGTTCAGAGGAAGCTTTTGTTGGCAACCTAGCTTCAACTAATTATCTTATTCGTTCAAATGGCTTAACGAACTTAAGATTTATATCATTTGAAGCAGAGAAAGAGCAAGCTCTATACATAGCAGCACGTAAAGACTTGCCAGAATTAATTAGCATAATTGATAAAGCATTAAACACGATAACAGAAATTGAGAAAGCTACTATAAATAGGCAATGGATAGATTTAGAACAAGAAATTGATTATGGTCCATTTATAAGAATTGCTTCTATTATAGGTAGTTTGGTGTTTGTTATCATGGCTGTATCATTCTATTGGATTGTTATTTTAAGGAAAGAAGTTGAAAAGAGAAAGTTAATTCAGATTGATTTGGAAAGGGCAAAAGAAGATGCAGACGAAGCTAATAACTATAAATCTAGCTTTTTAGCAAGAATGTCCCATGAAATTAGAACACCACTAAATGCAATAATTGGAATGTCTTACTTACTAAAGAAAACAAGTCTTAATTTAACACAAATAATGTATACTGATAGAATTACACAAGCTTCTTCTACTATGCTAAACTTAATAAATGATATATTGGATTTTTCAAAAATTGAAGCTGGCAAGATAGAATTGGAAGTTACATCCTTCAGCTTAGAACAAGTTATTCAAAATGTTGTAAATATAATATCTTATAAGATAGAAGAACATGCTATTGGATTTAAAGTATCTAAAGACCCATCAGTACCTATTTGGTTTTTTGGTGATCCAAAACGGATTGAACAGGTTCTACTAAATATACTTAATAATGCTGTAAAATTTACTAATTCTGGTGATGTTTCCTTAGATATAAAAGTAGTATCAATAGAAAAACAAAAATACAATCTTGCCTTTTCCATAAAAGATACTGGGATTGGTATGACCCAAGAACAAATGTCAAATCTTTTTATACCTTTTACTCAAGGAGATACAAGTATAAATAGGCGTTTTGGTGGTTCTGGGCTTGGATTATCAATTGTTAAAAACCTTGTAGACATTATGGGAGGAAGTATACATGTTTCCAGTAAGCTAGGAGAAGGTTCAATATTTATCATTTATTTATCTTTAAGTATAGATGAGGAGACGGAAGAGGAACGTACAAAAGGCTTATCAGAAAATGGATTATACAAGCATAAAGGTATGAATCTTGAGCAAACCAAGGATACTAGCGAGTCAAACTCTAATCAAGCTCAATGCATCTTAGTTGTTGAAGATAATAAAACTAATCAGTTAATTGCTAAATCTCTTTTACAACAAGAGGGCATAGAGTCTATTATGGCTTCTGATGGGAAAACTGGAGTTGAACTTTTTATTCAGCATAGAGAGAAAATTGATTTGATTTTAATGGATTTACATATGCCAATTATGAATGGCTATGAAGCATCTGAGAAGATTAGAAAGATATCAGAAGATATACCTATTGTAGCCATGACTGCAGATGTAATTCAAGGCGTTAGAGATAAATGTAAAAGAAGTGGAATTTATCATTATATAAGTAAACCTTTTGAACCTGATGATTTTATTCAAACCATAAAGGGTATAATTATGGAATATAAAGGTAATGGTATTCAAGATTTTGATATTCTAAATATATCAGTGGGACTCAAAAATATTGGTGGGGATATGGAAATTTATTTATTGATATTAAATGAATATTATAATGAAAATAAAAATGTTTTATATAATCTAACCCAAACCATCAGAGAAGGTCGATATGCTGATGCAGCTCAAATAATACATAAAGTTAAAAGTAGTTCTGGAAGTATAGGTGCAATAGAATTGTATAATATATCCATAAAATATCAAAAGGCATTAGATGAAAGCAAAGTAGATGAAATACTAGGTATAGAAGGTGAATTTTCTTATATATTAACAAAACTACTTGATGAGATTCTAGAAGTTCTTAGCAAGAAAAGTAACTTGAACAATTAGTATATGAAGGGGGATGGCTTATGACTGCAAAGATATTGATCGTTGATGATTCATCTACTGATAGATTGATTATAAAAAAAATGTTAAGCGATTATGATACACTTACTGCATGTGATGGAGTGGAGGCATTAGAAATATTAGATGTTAATAGTGACATAGATTTAGTTATACTTGACTTAAATATGCCTAATATGAATGGATTTCAAGTCCTCGGTATCTTGAATTCAAATGAGAAATATAAGGACTTGAAAACTATAATACTAACTGATTTTGATCAGATTGATAGTGAGATTAAAGGTTTAAAGATGGGAGCCATTGATTATATAAGAAAGCCTATTCATATGGAATCTTTAAAGGTAAGAATAGACATACATATTGAGTTGATTAAAGTACAACAGCTATATAAGCAGAAGTTGTATGAACGAAATTCAACATTTGATATAATTTTTCAACAAGCACCTATAGGCATGGCGATTTCTCACAAAAGTGAATCTTTGGATGGAAAAAACAATTCCACTATTATAAACCCAGCATTTGAGAAAATTAGCGGAAGAACAAAGGAAGAACTTGTTAGAATTGGTTGGCAAGAGATAACTCATCCTGATGACATTGAAGAGGACATAAAATATTATAAAAAGCTTAGTATAGGTGAAATCAACAGTTATTCAATTGAGAAGAGATTAATAAAGCCAAATGGTAGGGTTGTATGGGTTCATTTAGTTGTTGCAAAGATTGACTTAATTAATGAATATGAGTATAACAATATAACTTTGATTCAAGATATAACAAAACGTAAGGAATTTGAAAATGCACTTTTGGAAAGTGAGCGTAGTAAGTCAGTTCTTCTTGCAAACCTTCCGGGCATGGCTTATAGATGTAATTACGATGAACATTGGACGATGCAGTTTGTTTCAGAAGGATGTTTTCAACTGACTGGATACCCACCAGAAAGCATTC
>CAYZZR010000111.1:0-7185 GCA_964482775.1 uncultured Tissierella sp.
TTGTAAGAGTCTATCATTTGGTATAGTTACTAAAGTATCTACTTTGCTCTTTAAAGCTTCAACACCTTGCTCTGCTTGTAAAAGTCTTTTCTTGCCTTCAAAGGTAAATGGTTTTGTAACAACTCCTACAGTAAGAATCCCTAATTCCTTAGCAATTTCTGCTACAACTGGAGCTGCACCAGTACCTGTTCCACCACCCATTCCTGCAGTGATAAAAATCATATCAGCACCTTTAAGAGCTTCAGTTATCTCATTTCTATTTTCTTCTGCTGATTTATTACCTATTTCTGGATTAGCACCAGCTCCTAATCCTTTGGTAATTTTTTCGCCAAGTTGTAACTTAAGCTCAGCTTTTGATGAATATAAGGCTTGTCTATCGGTATTTAGAGCAATAAATTCTATCCCTCTTACTCCACTTTCTATCATTCTATTCACTGCATTGTTTCCACCGCCACCAACACCTATAACTTTAATTTTAGCGAATTGCTCTACATCAATATCAAAATCAAACATTTATAATCCCCCTTATAAAATTGTAAATTTCACATTTTAAACAGATTTTTTCTTGCCCAGCCATATTCTCCTTATTGCTCCAAAATTATCAAAAAGTCTTCCTCCAAAAGTAAATATTGCCGCATAATATAAGGGAACCCCTAACCTATCTCCAATATATGCTAAAAAGGCAGCTAAAATTGCATTGCCAAAAAAGCCGGATAGAAAAATCTGTATACTAAAATTATTTTCCAAATTAGCACGTATTCCTCCAAATACCGAGTCCAAACACGCTAAAATAGCTACAGATATATATAATGAATATGCGGTATTATAAGTGTAAGGTAATAAAAATCCTATTATTGCTCCAATCAAAATTCCAATTAATGCAAAAAACATTTATTCACCAACTCCTACTGGTTTTGCATAAGTATAAGTAAAGTTTCCATTATAGGCAGGTATTATAAGTTTATCCTCTACTTCAGGCTCAAACCCTATTTGAAAAACTGACTTCAAAGTATCTCCATAAGTACCTGGTGCATTTACAGATGCCATCAAAATCTTTGGGTCACCAATTGCTTTAATTACAAATGGTGTACCTATACTTTTATGATTTATTCTAACTACTGGTCCTACACATTTTATTTCAGATGTAGAAACTACTCTTTGGTCATTGATGCTAATAGCCTCTGCTCCGGCTATTTTTAAATCATTCAATATATTTAGAATATCTACATCATGTATAACGTCATCATTGATATCAAATCCAACTATATCACTACTCATATTGTCATACATTGTGATTCTTATACCAGGTCCTTCCATACTAGTACTACCTGATATTAGTTTATTTAAATCTAAGTCCTCTTCTAAAATATCAACTATATTTTTATCACCATGTTCAATATTTTTTAATAATTCCAATTCTTCCTCTTTTTGCTTAATCAGTTTATCTAATTCGAATATTTCATTATTAATAATATTTATTTCATTTTTTGTTTCTTGTATAGATTTGATGGTAACCGGTGCTATGGATTCTACCTTTAGTTTCATCTGAACTGATAACAGGACTCCAATAATTACGCTAAACAAGGTTAATATGATTTTAGGATTATTCTTTTTCATATTAATTCTCCAATCAATTTAGACTTTCCTCAACTGGCTTACCATAAACAAACTCCTTGATCTTTCTATATTTAGGTATAGAAACATTCTTATCTTGAATTAAATGTACAATATAATCATAATTTCTTAGTTGCCATACTATACCTCTCTTAATAGCTAATGCTGATTCCAATGTATCTGGATTGCCTATAGCCTTAATGATTATTGGAGAGCTAGTGGATACACCATTGATTTCAATGTGGTTTCCTGCTCTTACAACTTCAGTAAATGAGGTAAATCTTTGATCATTTATGGAAATAGCTTCAGCATCTGCTGCATTTAAAATGCTTACAATTTGTAGTATTAAGTCTAGCTCATCTACTATACTATAACCTTCTCCATATTGTATATCAACGGGAGGATCATTAATTTCCAATACAATCCCTGGTCCTTCCAAATCTACATATCCAGCTAAGGTTCTGTATTTCATAGCATCTTTATATAGATTTTCTGCATATACGTTGTTATCAACTCCACCCTTTTCATACTGTTCTATTTTACTTTCCAGTTCTTCAATTCTGTTGGATTGGGCATCCTTATCTGATTGAGCCTTTTTTAATTCTACTGCTAATTGTTGTGCTCTTTGAGTAGGTAATACACCTTCACCTATAGATTTATTAATTGTTTTAAACTGGATGGATAAAATTAACCCTAGGAAAATAGATACTAGTACAATAGCCAGTATATTTCTTGTTTTATTCATTTTATCCCTCCTATTAATAATTCTCTGTTACTACAATAGGATTGTCTCCTTTATTCATTATAATCATTTTACAAGGTATTTGTTTTTTTTCAATATCTATTAATAATTTATCTAATACCCTTAACTTATATTCTACATTATCTAGTGGTCCAAAGGCAACACCTATACCACTAAATAATTCAATATTAATTTCTTTAGTTTCAGGATTATAGTTAACATAGCTAATTTTATTTAAAACACTTAGAATATCTTCCTTTTCAAAAAAATAAGTAATATCTTGATTTTGTTCATCCTTTAAAATATGCTCTCCAGGTTTTATGTTTTTTATATCGAATCCAATAAAACTAGGTAAATTTTCATATCTTTCATCAACTATTTCTAAAACATAACCTTCTTTATCTATCAATATATGACTAGATAAGGCCTTTATTTGAATAGCTGCTTTTCTTTCCTCTATATTAATAGTTATTGTATTAGGAATATTGCGCTTAATTGAAACTTCCTTTACATAAGCTAATGATCTTATATAATCTTCTGATTGTGATGTTCTTGCCCTGAAAATGTTCTCGCCAATACTTATCCTAGAAGCATTAAGAATTCTCTCATTGCTGATTCTAATATTGCCATTTATACTTATTCTTTTAATATTAAAATAATCAGATTTAAATGCATAAGCTACAGTAAAGGTTACCAATGCTAACAATAAAACCAACCTTAAAAAAACTTTTTTTCTACGTTTTTTTATTTCTACCCTAGTGGGTTTTTTCATTGTATCACCTCTATAGTTGTCCCAAATCTATCTAGCAGCAAAAGCTGCTTTATACCCTTCTAATATCTGCTCCTAAACTATTAAGCACTAAGTCCATATCTTCGTAACCTCTATTGATATGGTAAATATTGTTTATCTCAGTTACTCCTTGAGATGCTAAACCAGCTATTACCAAAGCTGCTCCACCTCTTAGATCCTTAGCTGATACCTTAGCTCCTGTTAATTCCTTAACACCTTTAATAACAGCTACTTTACCAAAAGTCTTAATATTTGCTCCCATTCTTGATAATTCTTCAGCATGTTTGAAGCGATTTTCAAATATAGTTTCATTTATTATACTAGTGCCATTTGCAATTGTCAAAAGAGCCATCAGTTGGGCTTGCATATCTGTTGGGAAACCAGGATAAGGTAAAGTTTGCAACATTTCTAATGCATAAAGCTTATTTGAACCAATGACCTTTAAGTGATTCCCATTTGTATATATTATAACACCAGCTTCTCTAAGCTTGGAAATTATACTTAGAAGATGATCTGTTATTATGTTCTTTAATACAACTTCTCCCTTTGTTATAGCAACTGCTGTCATATAGGTACCTGCTACTATCCTATCAGGAATTATTTTATGATTACAGCTATTTAATTCATTTACTCCTTCAATAGTAATTATGCTAGTACCAGCCCCTATAACTTTTGCACCTGCTTCATTTAAGTAACTTTGAAGATCAATTATTTCTGGTTCTCTTGCTGCATTTCTTATAGTAGTTGTGCCTTCTGCAGTAACAGCTGCTAACATGATATTTTCCGTTGCACCTACAGATGGATAATCTAGTTGTATTTCACTGCCTTTAAGTCCACTTGTCTTACACTCTAAAAAGCCATGGGCTTCATCTATAACTGCTCCCATCTGTCTAAGTGCCTTTAAATGTAAATCGATAGGTCTAGGACCTATCTCACAGCCACCAGGAAAAGCAATCTTTACTTCTCCAAATCTTGCTAGCATTGCTCCCATAATAATTATGGATGATCTCATTTCTCTTACTAATTCCTCTGGTAAGTCACAACTATTGATTAATGATGAATCAATACATACTTGATTTTCATCTAGAGAAATATTTGCACCTAAAGATGACAGTATCTTTATCATCATATCAACATCCCTTAATTTAGGTATATTGGATATGGTGCTAACTTTACCAGAAATAACTGTTGCTGCTAATATTGGAAGAACTGAATTCTTAGCACCTTGAATAGTAAGCTCACCATTTAGTCTTCTCCCACCATTTATAATATATCTATCCACAGGACCACCTCCATTGCACTATATCAATATTCTATGCAATGGATTTATTGGGGTTACTTTTTTTTGGTTAATTTATTGATTTCTGCAACTATCAAAGCACTTGCATCAATTTTACCCAAGCTTTTACTATTTGTTGACATTTTTCTTAATTTCTCTTTATTATTTATTATACTATAAATTGCATCCTTTAAGCTTTGGTTTGTTAAATCTTTTTCAAGTATCACTAAACTTGCACCACTTTTTTCAAAAGTTCTTGCATTGTACTCCTGATGATTTTCTGCAGTATAAGCCTTTGGTATTAAAATACTTGCTACTCCCACTGCTGAAATCTCTGCTAGTGTAATAGCTCCTGCACTGGTAACAATCAAATCAACTATATTGAGAGCTTCAGGCATTTCATAAAAATAAGGTATTATCCTTATATTTGGATCTACAATAATGTTATCACTCTTTAGTCTCTCCATGAAGCTATCATAAAATCTAGTTCCTGTAACATGTATAATTTGAATATTATCACTTGGCTTATATTTTTTAATTATATCATAAAAACACTCATTTAATTTTTTTTGTCCTCCACTTCCTCCAAAGGACAAAATAAAGGGTTTTTCTGAATTTATCTTTAATTTTTCATAGGCCATAGACTTATTTGTCTCAAGTATTTCTTTCCTAATAGGATTGCCTGTAATGCTTACCTTCTCAGTATGCTTAAAATAAGCTTTAGCATCTTCAAATGTAAGGCAAATCTTATCTACAAATCTTGATAATATTTTATTTGTAATCCCTGGGAATGCATTTTGCTCATGAATAAGAGTTGGAATTTTCAGCTTATGAGCCTGATATACCACTGGTCCACAAACATAGCCTCCTGTTCCAATGACTACATCTGGTTTAAAGTTCTTTATAATTTGCCTAGACTCTTTTAATCCATATAAAAGCTCCCTAAGAGCTATAAAAGATGACTTATTTAATCTTCGGGGCATTCCTTTTACTCTTATAGTTTCAAATTTAAAACCAGCCTTTGGAACTAGCTCAGCTTCTAATCCATTTTTTGTTCCTATATATAAAATTTCAGATTCAGGATATTGAGCCTTTATTTCGCTGGCTATTGCAAGCGCAGGATATATGTGCCCCCCAGTCCCCCCACCTGATATTAAGTATTTCAATCGATCAACTCCTATCTAATTTAGCATGTCTAGAAATGTTTAGCAGAATTCCCATGGCTGACATATAAAACAAAAGTGAAGTACCGCCAAAGCTAATAAAGGGTAGCGTAATACCTGTTGTTGGTATAGATGAAGTAACCACAGCAATATTTATCAAAGCTTGAATTGTAATTAAAGCTGTAATACCTGATGCTAGGTAACAACCATATAGGTCATCTGTTTTTAGGGCTATAATTATTCCTCTCCAAATCACTAGTAAAAATAAAAACAATACCAATAAAGTACCAATTAGGCCAAGTTCCTCTCCAATTATAGAAAAAATAAAATCATTATATGCTTCAGGTATATAGAAAAATTTTTGCCTACTTTTGCCTAAGCCTAATCCAAATAGTCCACCTGAGCCCAGTGCATAAAGAGATTGAACCACTTGCCATCCATCTCCTAATTTATCCTTAAATGGATCCATAAAAGTTGTTACACGTCGCATTCTGTACTCATTTCCTTCCCCAGTTATAGCAAAGAAGAGTAATATAGAAGCTCCGCCTATCATTACGGCTAAATCAGTTAGTCTCATACCAGCTATAAAGAACATAGCCATTAAAGTTGCTGCTAAGGTAGCTGTAGTTCCTAAATCTGGCTGTAAATATATTAGAATACAAGAGAGACCAATATATAATAATGATGGTATAGTGCCTTGACTAAATGTATTAATTTTATCTTTTTTATTGCTTAAAAACTTAGCAAAAAATATTATTGAACCAAATTTTATAGCATCAGATGGCATAAATGTTGTAAATCCTAAGTTAACCCATCTAGTTGCCCCTTTTAAAGTTATACCTAATGGGGTAAATAGCAACAAACCTGATGATAATGACAGTATATACAGAGGTAGAGCAAATCTTTTAAAAAATTTATAGTCTAAATTCATAAATACTACCATGGCTACAAATCCAATTGCAGCAGATATCAACTGCTTTCTAAAAAAATAATAGCCATCTTCAAATTCTACCATTGCTTCTGGCCAACTTGCACTAAACACCATCACTAAACCTATAAAGATTAATGAAACTGTAGCAATAAGCAATATAAAATCTGCAGATTTTTTCTTTGTAACCTTTTTGTTTTTCTCCATTATATCACTCCATTAGACTTCTTACTTCCTCTTTAAAATCTCTTCCTCTAACCTCATAATTATCATACATATCCCAGCTTGCACATGCTGGAGACAAGAGTACAGAATCATTTTCTTCTCCTATTTCATAGGATATTTTAACAGCAGCCTTCATACTATCGACTTCAAAAATCGAAGTATAGTCCTTATCTAATGCAACTTTCTTAATCTTTTCCTTAGTTTCTCCAAGAAGTATCAAAGCCTTAACCTTCCCATTAAAGGCATTTATAAAAGTTTCAAAGTCAGACCCTTTATCATAACCTCCAGCAATCAATATTATAGGTTTGTTTAGGGCTTCTATTGCTTTTATACTAGCATCTGGATTTGTCCCCTTAGAGTCATTATAATAAGATACGCCTTTTTTGGTTGCCACATATTCAATTCTATGCTCAACCCCTTTGAAATCTTCTAAAACTTTCCTTA
>CAYZZR010000112.1:0-7156 GCA_964482775.1 uncultured Tissierella sp.
TGGAGATGAACAAAGTATTGAACAAAGTCTATCTACATTTTCATCTCATATGACCAACATAGTAGACATACTAAATAAGGTTGATTACAATAGCTTGGTTCTATTTGATGAACTTGGTGCAGGTACAGACCCTACTGAGGGAGCTGCTCTAGCCATGTCAATCTTAGATCATCTTTTAAAAATGGATATTAGAACTATAGCTACCACTCATTATAGTCAATTAAAATTATATGCCTTGACTACAGACAAGGTTAGAAATGCTTCAGTAGAATTTAATGTGGAAACCTTAAGTCCGACATATAGGCTAATGATTGGAGTTCCTGGAAAGTCAAATGCCTTTGAGATATCTAAGAGATTGGGATTGCAGGATTATGTTATAGATTATGCCAGAGACTTAATATCAAAAGAGAATATTGAGTTTGAAGATGTTCTACAGTCTATGGAAAGAGATCGTAGAAAAATTGAAGAGGATAAGTCTGAGGCTCAAAGGCTAAGGCTTGAAATAGAGAGTCTTAAAACTGGATTAGCATCAGAAAAAGAGAAAACAAAATCAATGAGGGATAAAATCCTTCAAAAGGCTAGAGAAGAAGCTAAAGTGATTTTAAGAGATGCTAAAGATGATGCAGACTTAATAGTTGGAGAACTTAGAAGTATTTCTGAAGATGTTCAAAAAGATAGAAGTAAGCGGATTCAAGAAGCTCAGGAGATGTTACGTGAGAAAATCAACAAAGTAGAAGGTTCTATTTCAAAGGATATTCTAAATGTTAAATCTAAGAAACCGCCAAAAGATTTAAAAATAGGGGAGTCAGTGGAAGTTTTATCCTTGAATCAACAAGGGACAGTGCTTTCTGCACCTGATGAAAAAGGGAATGTTGATGTTCAAGTTGGAATCATGAAGGTAAATGTGAATATATCAACATTGAGAAGAGCTGATTCAGAAGAAAAAAGTACTTCTGCTTTTAAAGCAAAGACAATAATTAGCAACAAGTCAAAAGATATAAAAAGTGAAATAGATTTAAGAGGTAAGAACATTGAGGAAGCAATATTGGATATTGATAAATATTTAGATGATTCATATATTGCAGGACTAAATGAAGTGTATATTATACATGGCAAAGGTACAGGTGCCCTAAGGGATGGAATAAAGTCCTATTTGAGAGGTCATAAACATGCTAGGACTTTTAGAGTAGGAAAGTTTGGCGAAGGTGGAGATGGGGTCACTGTAGTAGAGATTAAGTAACAGGAGGATAAAAAATGGTAGATTTTAAATACAAAGTAATCGAATTAATTAAGAGCCAAGTAGATTCAATGAGCGAAGATGAAATAGCATCATTAGTAGAGATTCCGCCTTCATATGATATGGGTGATTATGCATTTCCTACTTTTAGATTGGCTAAAGCATTAAGAAAATCTCCTAATATTATTGCTGAAGAATTGGCTAGTAAATTTAATGAGGACGCTAATTTTGAAAAGGTAGAAAGTGTTGGTGCTTATTTGAACTTTTTCATCAACAAAGCAAAGCTCACAGAAACGGTTTTAGATGAAGTTAGAGACTTAGGAAATCACTATGGTTCATCTGACTTGGGAAATGGGAAAAAAGTTATAGTTGAGTTTTCATCACCTAATATAGCTAAACCCTTTCATATAGGACATATAAGAACAACTGTAATTGGAAACTCTCTAAATAAAATATATAAGTTTCTTGGATACGATACTATTGCTATCAATCATCTAGGGGACTATGGAACTCAGTTTGGAATGTTGATATCAGCATTTAAAAAATGGGGTGATAGAGAAGTTATAGAAACTAATCCAATTAAAGAGTTATTGAAACTATATGTTAGATTTAATTCTGAAGCTGAAGAAGATGCTGCTTTAAAGGATGAAGCTAGATATTGGTTTAAAGAGTTAGAAAATGGAAATGAAGAAGCTAGTGAGTTATGGCAATGGATTAGGGACATAAGTCTTAAGGAATTCAATAGGGTTTATAATCTGTTAAATATAGAATTTGATTCATATGCAGGGGAATCCTTCTATTCTGATAAAATGGCAGATGTAATTAGTGAAATGGAAGATAAGGGTATTTTAACTGATTCAGAAGGTGCTGCTATAGTGGATTTAGAGCCTTATGGCATGCCTCCAGCTCTAATTAAGAAAAGCGATGGATCAACTTTATACACAACTAGAGATATTACAGCTGCAATATATAGAAAGAAAACATATGATTTTCACAAGAATCTTTATGTAGTTGCTTCTCAACAAAATCTTCATTTTAAAGCTTGGATCAAGGTTATTGAATTGATGGGATATGAGTGGGCAAAAGATTGTATTCATATACCATTTGGTATGGTAAGTTTAGAGGACGGAACTCTTTCAACAAGAAAGGGAAGAGTGGTATTTCTAGAGGATGTTCTAAATACAGCTATAGAATCAACTAGCAAAATCATTGAGGAAAGAAATCCTAACTTAGAAAACAAAGCTGAAGTTGCTAAACAAGTTGGTATAGGAGCTATACTTTTCCAAGAACTATTCAATCAGAGGATAAAAGATTATGTATTTAATTGGGATAGAACTCTAAGCTTTGAGGGAGAAACAGGCCCTTATGTGCAATATACTCATGCAAGAGCATGCTCTTTATTGGAGAAGGGTGGATTCGATATTAAAGACAAGGTTGATTATTCACTGCTGTCATCTGAAGAGGAAATTAACATATCTAGATTGTTATATGATTTTCCAAATGTAGTGCTAGATTCCTGTGAGAAGAATGAGCCATATTTCATTACTAGACAAATTGTTGAAATAGCCAAGGCCTTTAATAAGTTTTACAATAGTAGTCAAATAATCATAGATGATATAGAGTTAAAGAAGGCAAGACTAATGCTTGTGTATTCAGCTAAAACAGTATTAAAGACTGGATTAGGATTATTGGGAATAGAAGCACCACAAAAGATGTAAATGTTATGTCGATTTGTTTCACAAATCGGGTTAGGTCATAAAAAATAAAACCCTTTCTAGATTGAAAGGGTTTCTTCTTTTAAGTAATCAAGGAATTCTTCTTCGCTAATTTCAGCTAGTGATGATAATTCCTGTAATATATTATTTCTAAGTTGGATAAATTCATTTATTTTTGTGTTTTTGCCAGTATACTCTAAAGCTTCTATAATAAGTAACATATCATCCTTAGACATTTCTTGTATTGATATTTTGTCAAAATTTCTCATTATGGGACCCCTTTCTAATGTTCTAAAGTATATTCTATATCTTTTAGGGCTAAGATTCAATAAGAACATTTATAGAAATATATTTGTTGATTTTATTCATATAGGTTAAAATGGTTATAGTAAATATAAAAGTAGGTGGATTATGAAAGTCATATTAACAACATTAAACTCTAAATTTATTCATTCCAATCTTGCAATCAGGTATTTAAAGGAATATGTAAAGCCTATAAATGAATTTGAAATTATGGAGTTCACAATTAATCAAACAAGAGAAAGTATAGTTGCAGAGATATATAAGTCAAGACCTGATTTACTAGGATTCTCTACTTACATCTGGAACATTGAGGAAACTCTAAGAATATGTGAAACAATAAAAATTATAAGTCCAATGACAAAGATATTATTGGGAGGGCCTGAGGTTTCATTTGATGGTAAGCAAGTTATGGAAGAACATCCATATGTAGATTATATAATTTATGGAGAAGGTGAGGAAAGCTTTAAGGAGCTCTTATCTAATGAAGATCTTGAACAAATACAAGGACTTATATATAGAGATGTAAATGGTTTTGTCCTTGTAAATGAACCAAGAAAGCTCATAGAAGATTTAAATATGATTCCATCGCCCTTTGAGAGCATAGGAGATGAATTTAAGAACAAAATCGTTTATTATGAAAGTTCAAGAGGCTGTCCATTTAATTGTGAATTCTGTCTATCATCTACAATAAAGGGTGTTAGATATTTTGATTTAGACAGAGTAAAAAGGGATATAAAGATCTTAATAGATGGTGGAGTAAGTCAAGTTAAGTTTGTTGATAGAACATTTAATGCAAACAAGAAGTACTCCATGGAAATTATGAAATACATTATGGAATTAGATCCAATGAACATTAACTTTCATTTTGAAGTTACAGCACATCTAATAGACCATGAAATGTTAGAGTTTTTAAAAGAGCCAAAGGAAGGCTTATTTCAATTTGAAATAGGAGTGCAATCTACTAATGATGATACTATAGAAGCTATAGGTAGAGTAACGGATTTTCATAAGTTAAAAGAAACTACAAAAATGATCAAGTCATATAGGAATATTCATCAGCATTTAGATTTAATTGCGGGACTTCCATATGAGGATTATACTAGCTTTAGAAAGTCATTTAATGATGTATATAGTATAAGACCTGAAAAGCTTCAATTGGGGTTTCTTAAACTTCTTAAGGGGTCAGGACTACGTGTAGATGAGGTTAAATATGGTTATAAGTATATCAACAGTCCGCCATATGAAGTTTTAGAAAGTAGGTACTTAGCTTATGCTGATGTCATAAAGATAAAGGGCATCGAAGACTTAGTGGAGAAATATTATAATGAGGGATACTTTAGCAATAGCATTGAATTCATCATAAATAATTATTTTAAATATCCCTTTGATTTTTATGAAAATTTCTCTGCATATTGGAATAAGCATCAGTTAAGCAAACTTGCTCATAGTAGAAATTCTCTTTATCAAATACTATTAGATTACTATATTTATAATAACTATGAGTACAAGCTAGAGTTTATAGAATTATTGAAATTTGATTATATACTAAACAATAGGAAGATTACTTTACCTCAAGGAGTAGAAAGATCTCTTAACAATTTAAAACAGACTGAGCTTCATCAATTGTTAAAGGACGAAGACTTTACCTTTAAATATCTTAATGAGGATAGAGATCTAGCAACTAAAAAAGTTATAAACAAGGTATTAGTTGAGGAGTTTTCTATAGATGTATTTAGGTTGATAAATAATGGGCATATACCAATAGGCGATAAAAGGCAGACTTTTGTTCTGTTTTATTATAAGGATAATGTAATAAACAGATGTATTGCAAGTGATATAAGTGATTACGTGAATAAGATAAGACGCGTTGAACAAGTAATTATTGACAGGAGATGATCTAGTGGATTATATTAAAGACTTTATCTATGTAAATAAGCATTCAATTACAAAAACAATAAGCAGTATAAGTAAAAATTGGATGATTGTATTTACAGGGGTAGTATACTCTTTAATTAGTATGGTTGTATTTGGTTTTGTAGGTATGTTATTTAGGGGGCCTTTATCAATAATAAGTGGCTTTATCACTTATTTTATACAAAGTGCAATAATATCAAACTACTTGTATTTATTATTCAATATAATAAATTACGACAGATTTAATTTAAATGACTTTAAGAAAGGATTTATGTACTTTATTTGGAAGGTATATGGAGTTTTCTTTATTTTGTATTTAGGACAGTTATTGCTGTCATTAACTAGTAGGATGCTGGGTTCTTCAGCTTACTTGTTAAACATAGCAGTGGGGATTTTATTGTTCATTTTACTCAATCCTTTGCCTGAGACTATATATATAAAGAATTATAGCCCATCAGAGACCATTCTTTATTGCTTAGATTTCATTAAAGAGAATTGGCTTAATTGGTTGCTGCCTAATATACTATTAACGGGATTGATATATATAGTTACAGGGAATCTACTGACTGGCTTAGTTAATACTGGAATAGGTCTTGGTTTTGGATTTTCTAGTATATCAATAATTAAGTATTTAGTAGGTCAGTTAATATTTTCATTTATGATGGTCTATAGAGGGCATCTATTTAAACAATTAAGTACATCAACTAGAAGAAAAAGAATGTTTATGAATAAGTTTTAGAGGTGAGAAATGAATAGAATAGATAATTTATTTAAGAAGAAGACTAACCAGGTTACTTTTATTGAGCTAAGAGAAGGAAGCTCTATGAATATAAATGGATATGAATTAAGTGCGGGATTACCCTTGCCTGTTATAACTGACAAATTAATTAAAGACATCCAATATAGTAATGTAAGTGAAGAGATAAGTTTGGGACAAGCTATTGATGGGATGATATTCTTGTTAGGTGCGGATTCAAACTTTCCACATATGGATCAATATAAAGAAATAATGTATTCCTATAACCCTAAAATAGAAGACTATGTTTTCTATTTGGGTATGAAACATTTTGAGGATGGAGACTTTGAAAATAGTGGAGTATATTTTAGAGCAAATAAAGAGTTGGCTCCAAACGACATAAAAGCAAAATTAAACTATGGGCTAGTATTAGAATCCATGGGTAAGAATTTAATTGAACTAGAAAAAGTAGAAGAGGGAGAAGAGTTCTTGCACAAATCTACCAATGAATTTGAGAGTATCTTAGATATAGATGCATCTTATTCATTAGCTTATTACAAACTAGGCTATCATTATAGATACTTTGAGCAATATCTTAAGGCAAAGATTACTTGGGATAAGTTTTTGACTTTAGATAGAGATGAAATGAGACTTCAAGAAATAAGAGAACAAATTGATTTAATAGACAATGAGTCAAAGATGGAAGCTGGTCTTAGCTACTTAGCTTATAATGATTTTGGAAAAGCTTTGGATTTGTTTTTGAAGTTACTTCCTCAGCATAAGGATAATTGGAATGTGAATTATATGATTGGATTAGCCTATAAAGGTTTAGAGGATTTTGATGGTGCTATTGAATACTTAAATAAAGCAATTGAATTAAATAAATCAGAAGCAGATATATACAATGAATTAGGTATTGTTTATTTCGTTCAGGGTAAGATATTAGAAGCAATAAGTATATTCAATGAAGGAATTGCAGAAAGTGTGGAAGATTACAAGTTGTTTTTCAATAGAGGATTGGGTTATATTCAATTAGGAGAGTTTAAATTGGCATTAAATGATATCAATAAAGCTAGTGAGTTGAACCCACTTGATGAGAATATAATGTCGCAAAAACAAGAAATTGAAAACTATCTTAACTCTATATAATGTTGAAATCTTGAGCTTAGAGCAATTGTTGATGGAAAATAGTATAGGGCAAAGCATATTTTTTCTAGAAATATTATTGACTTTGAACTTAAAAGATGGTAA
>CAYZZR010000113.1:0-7066 GCA_964482775.1 uncultured Tissierella sp.
TGAAGGTAAAATAGCTCCAACCCATAGCAAATAAGTATTTTATTCCAACGATAAGTAAATTAATGACTAAAATTGTTAAGAATGTTTTTAAAGCAATAGTTCCTTCAAATATCATATCTGTCAATCTGCCTGTTATATATGGTGGAATCAAGCCAACTAAATCACTCAATAACAAAAAAGTTATTGCTAAAATATATTTAATTTTGTAATAGGAAATAAACCATCTAAATCTTTTAATCATAGAACCTCTCCATTCTCTTTAACAAAAACAAAAGATTGGAATTGTATTTATAATTCTCAATCTTCTTTAAATTATATAGAATATAATAATATTTATCAATGATAGTTTTAATATTAATAGTCTAGTTGCCTAACCCATAGCAAGGCTTCTATATATCTATTCATAAAATCTTCTTGTGTTAGATCTATATGAATATTGTAACCATCTATCTCATCCCAATTTAATACTTCATAGTTGATTACCATATCCAATAAATTTCTAATCACATTATTTTCACCTAACAAGGCTCCTTTTACGTGGGCTGTTAGAGGCAATTCTTCTATCAACTCTTCCATACTACGATTCATAAGTATATCTATTGATGAAAACATGCCTGTTAGAAAACATTCTAACCTCCGTTCATCCATCCCTATATCATGAGATAATAGTTCCATTTGCTTTGCTCTTATTAAACAGGTTTTTATTAACTCTTTATTTTCTACGTTCTGAACGTCCTTTAGCATCAATACATAAATCCATTTTCTAAGTTCTATTATTCCCAATTGAACTAGAGCATGTTTAATAGAGTGTATCTTATTTCTTGTACCTAAGAGTACAGAATTAGCCAGCTTTAACAATTTATAAGAAAGACCTAAGTCTGTCTCAATAATATCAGTTATCTTTTGATAGTCTGGCTCCTTTTCATTTAATACATCTACTATCCTAATTAGATTTACATTTAGGCTATCTACTTCTTTTCTTTTTATAACTACTGGCTTGCTAAAAAAATAGCCTTGAAAGTAGTCATAGCCCATATCTAAGGCCAATTGGTAATCCTCTCTTGTTTCTACTTTCTCAGCTAAAAATTTTATCTTTTTACCATATTCCTGAATAAGTTGTTTTTGTACTTTATAGTCTATAGCTGAAAACTCAATCTTAATCATATGCGCTAGCTCTATTAAAGGAAGATATGATTGGGTGAAAACAAAATCATCAAGTGCAATTATGTAGCCCTCTTTACGTAACTTCTTACATGCTTCGATAATCCTATCACTGACCTCAACTCTTTCCAATACTTCAACAACGGTTGATTCCTTAGGCAATAATAAAGGAATTTCTTCAATCAACATATCAGCAGAAAAATTTATAAAAGCTTTAGTTCCACCTGTAAGTTCATGAAGATGCATGGTTAAGAATGTATTATTTATTAATTCTGCTGTAGCTTGGTTGTCATCAAGTCCTTCATAAAAATTGTTCATACTTCTACGATAAAGCAATTCATAACCAAATACATTCATTTTTCTATCAAAGATAGGTTGACGTGCTACATAAACATCCATAATACCCCCCTGCTTTTTGCTAAATCTATATATTTATTACAAAATATTCAAAATATTCAAAATATTACCACGATGTAATAATTGTTCCTAATTATCTATATTTTTTAAAACAAGATCCAAATTTTCTACAAATACATCTACTAAATAAGGATCAAAATGCTTTCCTCTTCCTGCACGCAAGTAATCTAGCGCATCAGAAATGCTCATTGCATCCTTATATACTCTTTTGTGGGTCAAGGCGTCAAATACATCTATTATAGCCATCATCCTTGCTGATATAGGAATCTCCTCACCTTGAGTACCCCTAGGATAACCTGAACCATCATATTTTTCATGATGATTATAAGCAATTTCATCAGCTAGACGTAAGGCAGGTAATGAAGAACTATTTAAAATTTTGTGTCCATGAGTTGTATGGGTTTTTATAATATCAAACTCTTCCTCAGTAAGCTGTCCTGGCTTTTTCAAGATAGACTCTGGTATAGCAATTTTTCCTAAATCATGCATGGAAGATGCAAGAGCAATCATATCTGCCTCAGATATTGTATAATCATTTAAAA
Organism: uncultured Tissierella sp.; assembly: GCA_964482775.1. Classification (GTDB taxonomy): domain Bacteria; phylum Bacillota; class Clostridia; order Tissierellales; family Tissierellaceae; genus Tissierella_B. Next base: position 2,121 of record CAYZZR010000113.1, read on the forward strand.
TAGCAAAATTATACATCATTTTGGTTACTCTTTTAACATGACTTCCTGTTTCCTCAAAATGGCTTTCTACAGTTTCGCCTAAGGCATATATTATCTCTCTTTGAGTAGTTTGTAACATGTTACTAATCAAGTAATTATCCATGGCAGTTGAAAAATTAGCTAGAAATACTTTAATTAATGTGAAGTCAAAATTCTCAGTTGCACCCTCTACAAAAATAAAATTACTAAGATTACTTTTACTTAAGCTTTCTATAACAAATCCGTTACCAACTGGATAAATAGTTTGCTCTTCCTTCCTTGTCTTGCCAATTACTTCAATAATCTCATTATAATTTGGAAGTTCTATAACTTCTTTCCCAACATAATCTACATATTTACCTGTAGCAGCTAAAATATGATGATTGCTTTCACGCTCTATAGATACAAAGCCATTAGAAGCAGTTCTAAATTCCTCTCTTGCATATATCATAGAATTATGTTCTTTTTGAAAATTGGAAAGTTCCTCAAGTATACACATTAAAAAATCATTAAAGCTATCCTTTTTAAAAAGTCTAGCTGTTGATTCAATTATCTTTTGTAGACCTAATCTATGATTTTCAATATTTATCAAATCTCTATAGTTCCTAAGAGAAGTATAGAGCGTAGTATTGAATCTCTTCAAAGTAAGTTCAGTTTTCAATCGATAATCATTGATATCATATTTTTTGATAACTTCGTCTTCAGGCGCTTGACCAGGTTGCCCAGTTCTAAGTATTATTCTAATTAGATTATTTTTCAAGTCTTCTCTTAAGACCTTAACTACATGAAGTCCACTATGATTGTCCTCCATGACCACATCCAAAAATAGTATGGCAATATCGGGATTTTTTTTGCAAATTTCAATGGTTTCATGACCACTAAAGGCATGAAGAACTTCTAAGTTGCTTCCTTCAAATTCAAAGTCTTTACACATAAGTGTAGATATTTTATGAACTTCTTCATCATCATCAGCTATCAATATTTTATACGAGGGTAAATCCAAATCTTTATAAATTTCATCTTCTAAACCAATGTCACTTACAAAGTCCAACTCTATATTATCTAAATCCCATTTTTTCATGATATTCACCTTTCTAATTTGTTTTTGGAATTTTTATAGTAAATAATACTCCATTATTTATTTGGCTTTCACATGTAATAGTTCCATCTAAATTAGCTGTTACTAGATTATATACTATGCTAAGTCCAAGACCACTTCCACCTTCATTAACCTTTGTAGTATAAAATGGTTCAAATATATGTTTTATGTTCTCTTCTGCTATCCCTATACCATTATCCTTATAAAAAATTACTATTTCATCATCATTACTTTCTACATCAATGGTAATTAATAAGTTCCTATTCTCTACAAATCCATGTTTTATGGAATTCATAATAAGATTAGTGTATATTTGTGATATATACCCAGGATTGCTATAGATTTCAAGATTATCATCGCAATTTATAAAATATTCAAATGACTTGTTCTTATATTCATGCTTTAATGTTAGAAAAATTGATTCAAAATATTCTTTAAGGAAAAATTTCATATGCATAGATGTAGATTGATCTACTGATATTTGCTTAAAGCTAGTTATCAGTTCTGCAGCTCTAGTAAGATTCTTATTTATGATACTAATGCTTTCTGAGCTAGATTCCAAATATTCTGAGAACTTATCCTTTGATAGTTTCCCTTTTAATAATGTTTCATATAGTGCATCATTTTGTCCTTGAAGATAGGAACAAGCTGACAAGGACACTCCCAAAGGTGTGTTTATCTCATGGGATATTCCTGCAACTAAGCCACCTAAGGATGCTAACTTTTCTTTTTCTAGTAGCTCTTCATATGTTTTTTCCAGTTCATTTGTCTTTTTAAGAACCATGGATTCTAACATCATTTCATTTCCCTTTATTGTATAAAAGGAGTCTTTTAAGTCTATAGACATATTATTGAAAGCACTTATTAGTTCAGAAGTTTCATAGAACTTTAAAGATTCCTCTTTAAGAGTAACGGAAAAATCCCCATTTGAAAGTGCCTTAGCTGCATCAGTTACCTTGCTTAAAGGCCTTATAATATAGGATAAGTTCCAAATCTTTAGAACAACACTAAAGATTACCACAATAAGTGCAATAGCTAATGATCTGTTTTGTTGAAGTCTTATATTTGACATCAAATCATCTTCAGGAATAATAACTACTGCTCTAAAGTCTAGATTTTCAGTCTTATCCAACTTATCTACAAAAGCAAAATATTTATTCTTATCAATCGAAAATGAAAAATTATTGTCTAGTATGTTCTCATCTTTTATCATTTTCATGCTAGATGAAATGATTGGGTTGTCCACATCTAATGCAGACATAAGATTATATACAGGAGTTGTATCATCAGATACCTGAATAAAACTATCATCAGTAGAATGAGCTAATATATTGTCTTTGTCATCAACTATATAAATAACACCATTTTCTAAAGAGCTATTGCTTTTCAAATGTCCTCTTATATTATCTAGGGTAACGTCTGTAGCTACAACTCCCATAAATTGATTTTTTATTAATACAGGCGTTGAAACAGAAATAGTTAAATTCATTAATTCGTCTTGATTTACATAAACTTCTGACCATTGTGTTGTTGGATTTTCTTTTACAGGTACATACCAGGGTCTAGTCTGCGGGAAGTATTCATCGTATACTGTTATAATATCTGAGCTTGTATTGTCAGAAGAATATATAGTAAGTTTGTCCTTTGTTCTCGAATCTTTAAGCATTAGATTCCTAGTATTATCAGGGTTGATTCTTAAACCTACAAATCTTCCTAATTCATCACTATAACTTATAACACTTATTTGAGGATATTGATCTGTCATATTATTTGCTACATATTTTATGTACTCTTCAACTTGTTGCAAATCGTCTCTTATATAAGTTTCATTATACATTATTTGCTGGCTTATAATCTCGTTAAAAATAGAAGCATCACCTAAAAAATTATCGATATAGAGTTCTGTACGGTCATAAAAACTGTCCATAAGTCTTTCGCTTTGCTCTTTTGCTAGCAAATTAAAGGAAATTTGATCATAAGCTATAAATACGCCCAATATCAATATGTTAATAACTAGTATAGTTCCAACTAAAACAAACATAATAGAAGGTCTTTTCTTTTTCATTATCATTCCTCCCTATATTTCCGTCTTTTATACTTACACAAATCCTATATCGACTTAATCCTAAAAAAGCTAAATTGTATAGATGATTTTAAACAATCTATAATTTAGCCTTTTATATAGCTTATAAAAGCTTCAACAAGATTTGGATCAAACTGAGTTCCTGAACAATCTTTTAACTCTTGTATAGCTCTATCTTTTGAATATATTGCTTTATATGGTCTTTCATGAGTCATTACATCATATCCTTCGACTATGGAGAACAATCTAGATAAAAAAGGAATTTCCTCACCCTTTAAGCCTTGTGGATATCCATTTCCATCCCAGTGCTCATGATGAGCAAGAATGCATTTTCCAATATGAGAAAGTTTCCTAGATCCATTTACTATCTTAAATCCAAGTTCTGGGTGCCTTTTTACAGATTCCCATTCCTCTACAGTCAAAGGTCCTTCCTTTAGTAAAATCTCTTTTTCAAGTCCAGCCTTGCCAATGTCATGTAACTCTGCTAATAAGACAATATCTTCAATATCATTTTTACCTAAATTAAGGGCTTGTCCCATTTGTCTACACAAATCAACTAATCTCTCATAATGCTCTTTATCCTCATATTTATTTTCATGTATACTATCCTTAATTGATTCAATAATCAGGTCATAATTTCTCTGACTATTATCAATTTTGTCAACATACATCCTCTCTTCTGATAACTTAAATAGTACATTAAGGCTTTCATTATGTTCAGCAGATGCACTTCCTAGAGCTACAAGTGGTTTTAATGGCTCACCTGCTGCATCAAGTGTCATTTTTTTGATATTTTCAACTATATCGCTAGCCTCTTCTTCGCTTGTAGATGGCATAAACACTACAAACTCATCTCCACCTATTCTACAAGCAACATGAGTAGGTTTCATGTTTTCTTTAATTATTTCAGATACTCTTTTTAACATCAAGTCTCCAGTTTCATGACCAAATATATCATTTGTAATTTTTAGTCCATTTAGATCAGCATAGATAATTGAAAAAGGTAAAGAACACTCATGTTCAAACTGTTTAAAACATTCAACCATGTACATCCTATTGTATAGTCCTGTAAGCTCGTCATGATATGTTTTAAACCAAAGTTCTTTTGTGGATGCTTCTAAGGCTTCAGTTTTTTCTTTTACAGCCTTCTGTAAGCTTGAATTCCATACTAAAATAGCAAATATAATAAGTACTAGTAGAGAAATAAAACCCAAGAGTATTGTCCAGAAATATTTGTTCTGAAATATACTCTCTTCTTGTAAATACAACCATCTTTGCTCAATATCTTTTCTCTCTTGTTCTGTAATCTTAGCTATGCCTTTATTAAAAATTCGGCTTAAAATAGGCCAATCGCTTCTAGTTGCTATGGATAAACTAGAAGCATAAGGGGTCTCTATATTTACTACAAGATTTGAAATATTATCTCTTTCAATAGTAGCTGATGCACTCATTATTTCTATAACCATAGCATCGGCTTCACCAAATGATACCATTCTCATGCCTTCACTTGGTGATTTTACCGTTCTATATTCTAGTTTTGGAAACTTTTCATTCAGAAATTCGATTATGTCGTATCCTTCTACTGCTAGTATGTCCATGCTAGAATTTGCTAGCTTCTCAAATGTCAAACTCTCAGAAAAGTTCTTTCGAGTAATTATTACATTAGGGTTGTCTATATAAGGAACAGTGAAGTCCAGATATTCACTTCTTTCAGGTGTTTTAGTAGCAGCAGTTATACCCGTTATT
>CAYZZR010000114.1:0-7043 GCA_964482775.1 uncultured Tissierella sp.
CTTCTTCAAAATAAAGAATTTTATCTTTATCACATAGAGCACAGCTATGTACTCCCCCTGTACTTAGAAATAGTTCAGACTTGTGATTGAATTCCTTCATCAAGTTTACCACACTCTCTATGTCTAGGTATATAGCTTTATCAATTCTTTTAGACTTAAAGGAATCAAGTACATTATAAAACACAGTACCCTTGCCACATCCAGAGGTTATGGTTCTTTTCCCATGGAGCTTTTCGTTAAAGCTCTTTCTTTCCTTTAGATAGACATAAGCCCTACCCTTTTCTTCATTTATTTGAATCTTATCTACTACATCTAGACCTTCAATAAAACTCTCAGAAAAGAGAAAACCTAAGGTTAGCTCTTTTAGAGATTTTGGCGTACAGAGTAAGGTAATTATTTCCTCATCATCTATAAAAATAGTAAATGGATATTCAACTACCACTAAATCCTCAAATTCAGTTAAATTATCCCCTTTTATCCTAGATATCATATAATCCTTAGTAGTATCCATACTAACTACTCCAATCATTGGATATGTTTTCTAGATAATTATTTAAATCCTCTCTTGTATTGAGATTTAAAAACATTGCCCAGTTTGGACTAAATTTTCTAGCTTCATCTTCAGAGATATAGGTTATATCCAAGTCTTCTATAAGGCCATTTATGGATCTTCTATTCGTCTTTAAATATTCTTCAATAGGTTGGATTAAATCTTTTGAAAAAAAACTACTAAATGGCTCTATCCAATCTCCAAATTCAGTAACACAAGCAATAGAGTCTTCATTTGTCATATTCTTTTTCATGTATTTTACATACTCCATATTAATATTTGGCATATCACAGGCTACTACAAAGGCATATTTACTAGATGATAGTCCAAGTCCTGCATGAATTCCTCCAAGAGGGCCTTTGTCCAACAAAATATCCCTTGTAATTATATGAGATAAGCCTATATATAGCTCTGGTCTATTGGTAACAATTATGATTTCCTTAAATTCTTTATTAAGCTTGTGGATTAAGCTATCCATTAGTCTTCTTTCATCTATTTGGAGTAGCTGTTTATCAAAGCCCATTCTAGAACTTTTCCCACCAGCTAATATAATTGCTGTACCAAATTTCTTCATATCAATCACCTTTTCTTGCACATTCACTAGTCTTGCCTTTTAGTATTTCCAATCCATGATGAATGCTATCCAAAGCATAATCTAAGGATTCCTTAACTGCCTTTGGGCTCCCTGGCATATTCACTATTAATGTATCATTTCTAATGCCTGAAACTGCCCTTGATAGCATGGCTCTTGGTGTGATACTTAAGCTATTATACCTAATAGCCTCAGCTATTCCATTAGCATTTCTTGTAAATACCTTTAATGATGCTTCTGGAGTGATATCCCTTTTGCTAAAACCAGTACCACCGGTTGTAAGTAATAAATCCACCTTAAGCTCATCAGCCATATATATCATTTCTCTCATTAAATCTTCTTCTTCATCTGGGACTATGATCTGTCTAATTACTGTATAGCCCTTGGCTTCTACAATATCCTTTATGGTTTGACCAGATATATCAATTCTCTCGCCTTTTGAACCTTTATCACTTGATGTAATAATTCCTACTGTAAACATACTAACCACCCCATGGTAAAGTCATATACTCTCTCATTCTTTTATCGTACTCACCTTTAAATAATCTTTCATGTCCAGCTTCCCATTTAGAAAGTTTCTCAAAGATGGCTTTAATTTCTTCATCTTCAATGTTTTCAGCTGCATTCTCATAAAACTCTTTATAGTCTCTTTCGATTAAATAAGCCATTCTTAGTATGGTCAAATCAGGAACATCTGACTCATTCAAAGTTTCATTTAGATGTTCAGAGGATTCTCTGGATTGAAATATAGTATTATCCTCTTTTGGAAGCTCTAGATTTAAATCGAAGGAGTCACTTTCAATATAGCGATTTAATTGAGTTTCTAAATATTTATAATGTTCCATCTCAGCTTCTGCCAAGGAAAGAAACATTGTCCTACTGGTAGGATTGCTTAAATTAGATGCTTTCTCTTTATAAAAATTGTGTCCATCTAACTCCATTTGCATTGCGTATCTAAATATCTGTTCATAGGTTTTCATAAATTACCTCCTGATAAATGTGGGCGACCTAAAGTCGCCCGATTTATTTAGATTGATTCAATTCTTACAGCAGCTACCTTTAGCTCTGAAATCTTTGCTATTGGGTCTGTAGCTGAGTTGGTCAAGTAGTTGGCTGCGCCATCTGCAAAGTGGAATGGCATAAATAACACATCATCATCTATTATTTCTGTAATTTTAGCAGTGGTCTCTATCTGACCTCTTCTAGATGTAAGTTTTACTCTTTCTCCATTTTCTATACCCAATCTATTTGCAGTTGCTTCGTTGATTTCCACATAGGATGATGGGGCTAATTGGTTTAGACCATCTACTCTACCAGTCATAGTCCTTGTATGATAGTGGTAAAGAATTCTTCCTGTTGTTAGTACAAATGGATACTCTTTATCAGGCATTTCTGCACTTTCAGTATATTCTGCTGGCATAAATAAGCCCTTACCTCTTGACATTGCTGCCTTGTGAAGATATTTAGTTCCTGGATGATTTGCATCTAAGCAAGGCCATTGAATACCACCTTGTTCTAATCTCTTGTAGCTTATACCTCCATAAGAAGGAGTAAGAGATGCTATTTCATCCATTATCTTGGCAGGATGAGTATATTTTTTTCTATATCCCAAATAATTCATTAAGTCCATCAATATTTCCCAATCCGCTTTTGATTCTCCAACTGATTTAACTGCTTTTCTTACTCTTTGAACTCTTCTTTCAGTATTGGAGAAGGTCCCATCCTTTTCTGCAAAGGATGCAGCTGGAAGTATAACATCTGCTAGCTGGGAAGTCTCTGTCATAAATATATCCTGAACAACTAAGAAGTCTACATTGGTCAAGGTTTCTCTAACATGATTTATATCAGGATCAGAAACCATAGGGTTTTCACCCATTATATATAGGAATTTAATGCTTCCATCATGAGCTCCATTAAATATTTCAGGTATTGTAAGTCCTACCTTTGAAGATAGCTTTGTATCCCATGCCTTCTCAAATTTCTCAATTACCTCAGGCTTGAAGACTTTTTGATATCCTGGTAAATCAGCTGGCAAGCCTCCCATATCGCAGGCTCCTTGAACATTGTTTTGTCCTCTAAGTGGGTTTACACCTGCACTTTCTTTACCTACATTTCCACAAAGCATAGCTAAATTGGAAATGCTCATAACTGCAGCAGTACCAGTTGTATGTTGAGTAATACCCATTGTATAGTATATACCTGCTTTATCTGCCTCAGCATATATAGTTGCTGCTTTTACGATATCCTCAGCATTTACCCCACATATTTCTGCTACTCTTTCAGGGGTATAATCCTTTACTATATCAACTAATCCCTCAAAGTTTTCACATCTTTCTTCTATATAGTCTATGTCATGTAAGCCTTTTTCAAGAATTACATTCATCATACCATTTAATAGGGCAATATTGGTTCCTGGCTTTAATTGTAAAAATACATCTGCATATTCTGCCAATTCAATTCTTCTTGGATCAGCTACTATTAACTTAGCTCCTCTTTTAATAGCTTGTTTCATAGTTGCACCAATAATTGGATGATTTTCAGTGGTATTTGAACCAATTACAAACATAGCATCAGTATCTAGTATTTCTTCAATACTATTTGTCATGGCTCCACTACCTAATGTTGTTGCAAGACCTGCAACTGTAGAGGCATGTCAGAGTCGTGCGCAGTGGTCAACATTGTTTGTGCCAATCACTGCTCTAAATAACTTTTGGAATAGATAGTTTTCTTCATTTGTACATCTTGCAGAAGTTAAACCTGCAAATGCTTCTGGTCCAAAGTTTTCTTTGGTTTCATTAACTTTTCTTCTTATATATCTATATGCCTCATCCCAAGTAGCCTCTTCAAACTTACCATCTCTTTTTATTAGAGGGGTTTTCAATCTATCTGGATGATTTATGAATTTATATGCAAATTTACCCTTAACACATAGTAAGCCATTGTTTATAGCATCCTTTGCCGGTTCAACACCTACAACCTTTTCTCCCTTGACGATTAAATCCATTTGGCAACCTACGCCACAATAGGAGCATGTTGTTCTAACCTTTTTTGTCTCCCAATGTCTAAACTTTTGAGCCTTTGGTGTCAATGCCCCTACAGGACATACTGATACACAGTTACCGCAGGATACACATTTAGAATTTATAAGCCCTTCATTAAATGGAGTTGTTACGACTGTATCAAAACCTCTCTTCTCGAATCCTATGGCTGTCGTACCTTGTAGTTCATCACATACTCTAACGCATAATCCACAAAGTATGCATTTCCTTGCATCATAGTTATAGAATGGATTGGATGTGTCAAAATATGATTCCTTCTTTGCTCCTTCATAGGATCCTTCCAATATTCCATATTCATAACTATAGTCCTGTAGTTTGCAGTCACCTGATTTGTCACAGCTTAAACACTCCATAGGATGATTTGAAATGAGTAAATCCAAAACCTCTCTTCTTGCATCCATTACCTTTTCATTATGTGTATGGACAACCATGTTTTCTTTAACCGTAGTACTACAAGATGTGGCTAAATTCTTAGCTCCCTCAATCTCTACCAAACATAGTCTACATGAAGAGGATGGATTCAACCTATCATCATGGCAAAGAGTAGGTATGTCAATTCCAGCCTTTCTGCAGGCTTGAAGGACTGTGGTATTCTTTTCCACTTCATATTGATTACCATTTATGATAATGTTCATAATTACTCCTCTCCTAAACTACCTTTATCTGCATCCAACTTTTCAATCTTTTCTAAAATATCCTCTAAGCTCAATGCCTTAGCCCATGTTGTTTCTTCAAATCTAGCATCGATTTTTCTATATGGGGTCTCTGGTTTATCCAAATAAGTCAATTCTGTAGTAAGTCTACCCTTTAAGCACAATGGTCTTCCATTAGCTGGTGGTCTAGCCACTACTGCGACATTTTTCTTATTCCTAGATTTTATTTCAAATTCGCAGCCATATTGGCAAGACTTACAGTTGACTATTCTAGATTCGCCTTCCCAGGATCTTAATTTCCCAAGAGCTCTTTTATCTACCAATGCTCCAACAGGACAAACACTAACACATCTGTTACATGATACACAGCTTGATGTTTCCAAGGTTTGATCTGCATCACATACTATTTTAGTATCATATCCTCTTTCTGAGAAGGATAAAACTTGTCTTTCACTTACTTGAGCACATGTTCTAACACATTTACCACATAGAATACATTTTGCATTATCCTTCAATATGTATGGACTTGATGTGTCCAACAATTGTGGCCTCATAGCTCCATCATGGTCTTTAAACTTTAAATCATACTCATATGCGTATCTTTGTAGATAACATTCTCCAGCCTTTTGACAAGTTAGACAATCATTTGGATGACTATCTAACAGTAATTGCAAAACATCCTTCCTAGTTTGCACAACCTTTTCAGTATCTGTACGAACAACCATACCATCTCTAACAAGAGTTGAACATGATGTCTCTAATTTTTTGCTACCCTCTATCTCAACAACACATAATCTACAAGCTGCTACAACCTCTAAATTCGGATCATAGCATAGAGCAGGTATTTCTATGTCAAGTTGTTTTGCGGCTTCTAGTATTGATATATTGTTTTCAACACTAATCTTTTTGCCATCTATAGTAATGTTTACCTTTGCCATCTAAATACCTCCCTATCTTTTTATTACTGCACTTACTTTAGGAGGACATGCTTCCATACAAGCTCCACATTTTATGCAAGCTTCTTGGTCTATAACATGTCTTTCCTTTAAGCTCCCTGAAATACATCCAACTGGACATGCCTTTGCACATTTGCCACAGCCAATACATTTTTCAGTAATAAAGTACTCTAGTAGTGCTTGACATGAGCCCGCAGTACATTTTTTATTATTAATATGGTCCTCATATTCATTTCTAAAATATTTTATTGTTGTAATTACAGGATTTGAAGCAGTTTGTCCCAAACCACACAAGGAAGCAGAGCTTATGGTTGAACCTAAGCTTTCCATTTTTTCTATGTCTCCATCCTGTCCTTCGCCTGAAACAACACGTTCTAAAATTTCTAACATCCTCTTGGTACCTTCTCTACAAGGTACGCATTTTCCACAGGATTCTTCAACTGTGAAGTCTAAGAAGAATCTTGCTATATCAACCATACAGGTGTCTTCATCCATTACAACCATACCACCGGAACCCATGATTGAACCTATTTTACCTAGAGATTCAAAATCAACAGGAGTATCGATTAAATCTGCAGGAATACATCCTCCTGAAGGTCCTCCAGTTTGAACAGCCTTAAAAGCTTTACCATTTTGAACTCCTCCACCGATGTCATATACAATTTCTCTTAGAGGTGTCCCCATTGGAACTTCAACCAAGCCTGCATTTTCAACCTTACCTACTAAAGCAAATACCTTAGTTCCAGGTGACTTTTCTGTACCTATACTTCTAAACCAGTCTACTCCTCTTTGGAATATAACCGGAACGTTTGCATAGGTTTCTACATTGTTTATAATAGTTGGTTTTTGCCATAAACCTTTATGTGCCGTTCTATGAACCTTGGTTCTTGGCATTCCTCTTTTTCCTTCTATAGACTCTATAAGAGCCGTACCTTCACCACAAACAAATGCTCCTGATCCAAGTCTCAATTCTATATCAAAGCTAAAGCCTGTACCAAAAATATTGTTTCCTAGTATTCCATACTCCTTAGCTTGTTCTATTGCTACTTTAAGTCTTCTAACTGCAATAGGATATTCGGCTCTAACATATATAAAGCCTTGTGTAGCTCCTATGGCATAGCCACCTATTGCCATACCTTCTAAAACAGAATGAGGGTCATTTTCCAAAATGGATCTATCCATAAATGCTCCCGGGTCACCTTCATCAGCATTGCAAATCATATATTTTTGATC
>CAYZZR010000115.1:0-6977 GCA_964482775.1 uncultured Tissierella sp.
AGAGTAAACCTTTCTTATTTTAGCTATATGATTTCTCCAAAAGCCTTTTCTTAAATATAAATCAAAGGCTCTTTGTAAATAGCCAGATGAGGAAATATCAGTTGAATGCTTAGCTTTTATAATACCCTTAAGGAGCCTGTTTGGCAAAGTTACAAAGCCAATTCTTACACCAGGCATAAATACCTTTGAAAAGCTCTTGATAAATACTATTTTATCAAGTTTATCCAGAGATATTAAAGGTGATTTTATATGATCATCAAAATAAAGGTCTGTTAAAAAGTCATCTTCAATTATATAGAAATCATATTCCATTGCCAATTGAAGAAGTTCTTTCTTCTTTTCTTCACTGTAAGAAAAGGTTGTAGGACTCTGATAATTGGTCATTATATATATGAACTTTGGTTTTTGCCTTTTTAGAAGATTTTTTAGAACATCTAAGTCCATGCCATCTTCCATCATAGGAATTCCAATGATCTTTGCACCTCTAGACTTAAATGCTGTAAAAGCAGCTGAATAAGTTGGATTCTCAACAAAAACTACATCTCCTTGATTGATCATGGTCTTGGCAATTAGATCTAAGCCTTGCTGACCACCAGATGTAATTAGAATTTGGTCTACATTAACTCTTGTATTGTAGTTTTCTAATAAGAACTTAGAAATGGATTCCCTTAAAGGGCCATATCCGTTAATTTCAGGATAAAGAAAAGCTAATCCTCTATCCCTATCTAAGACCTCAACTAAAGCTTCTTTAAACTCCTCAATGGGAAATAGATCTGGTGTTGGAGAGACACTGGCAAAATTAATGCTTCGCTTAGAAATAGGTAAGATACCAGATAACATTAACTCCATATTACCGTCTTCTTCATAGGGAATTTCATCGGATACTAGTCTTTTTATATAGGTTCCACTTCCTTCAATGGAATAAACATATCCCTCCTGTTCCAAAAGCTTATATGCATTTATTACGGTCACATTGTTTACTCCAAGATTTTTGGAAAGCTTTCTTATAGATGGTAATTTATCATCTGAAAGCCTGTCATCTTCAATGATAGACCGAATTTTATCATATAGCTGTACATATAGGGGCTTGTCTAAATCCTTGTTCAGAATTATTTTATCCATGATTACACCTCTCTATTTCTGTATGAATACACTTAGTATATCAGATTTCTATAATTTTGCAATTGTTACTTATGAATATGGTAAATATGTTATAATTAATAGAATGGGGCACAAAGCTTAAGGCCTTTGCCTCTTTCAAATATTTATCTATTATTTTGAAGTAAGGAGTCATTATATGGAAGAAAATAAAAAGATCAGTAAGGGATTTATGATTTTTGTATTAATATTGGCTATTATAATCTTGGTGTTTTTACAAGAGAAAAATCAAGAGAAATTTAACAATCTATTCAATGGAATTACATCCAAGGATTTAGAACTTATCCTAGAAAATGAATATTTAGGAAATAACCTTGGATATTATAAAGGCAGCCTAATACAATTTGAGGATAGTATTTTAAAATATTTAGATTCAGAGGGTCAAGATGTCTGGATAAAGGATTTTGGATTTGTTGATCCAATGATCTACTATGGAGATAGAGCTATTTATATAGTAGATAAAGCAGCGGGAGATATTTATGCTTTGGATAACAAAGGAAATACACTTAGCAAACATCAGCTTTTTAAGGCCATTTTCAATTTAAAGGAAAGCAAGGAAGGCATCATAGTTCATCTAAAGGAGCAAGGAGAAGAAAGCCTTGTAATGATGGACAAAGATGGAAATGAACTAGGGGAGCATGTGGTTGAGGGCAATATACTTACCTATGATTTGAACGATGATAATTCAAGTTATGTATATTCTAGCTTAAGCTTAGATAATCAACTAACATCTAATGTTATGGTAAATGATATGGACAATGACAACAAATATAGCCTTGAGTTAAAGGATGAAATAGTAGTATTTACTCAGTTTGTTAAGAATCAATTATTGATAATAACAGACAATGACGTAAAGATAGTTCAAAATGGTGAGGTTAAATGGACTAAGGAATATCCATTGATAAAGGATGTATTAGTAAAGAAAAATGAAATATATCTTTTGTATGGTGACAATTTAGAGGTTTTGGATTTAAATGGAGAATCAAAGCTTAAAATTATTCTAGGATTGGAGTATAATAATATTAGACCCATTGGAAATTTTCTTGCCTTATATGGCAATCAAAATCTAATGTTCTTAGATGGCGAAACTGATGTAATCAGATATCTAGCAGATAGCAATATAGTTAGATTGTACGGAGACGAGATAGGTATGGCATTAAAACTTGAGGATAAAATTCAAATATTAAAATTCTCAGTTAAGGAAACAGAGTAAAAATATATATACGATATAGATAAAATAGGGGGTATTTAAATGAAAAAGGAAATTGATGCAAGAGGTCAAGCTTGTCCAAAACCAGTTATTATGACTAAAAAAGAACTAGACAATCTTTCCCAGGGCACAATTGTCACAATAGTTGATAACGATGTTGCTAAGGAAAATGTATCTAAATTAGCACAAAGTCTTGGTTTGAAATTTAGTGTTGATCAAAGAAATGACAATGAATATTATATTGAAATTAAGAAGGGAGAGTCTTCTGTAGCAGTGACTAAGGAATCAGAGCTATCTACTCAATCAACTATAGCAATTGCTTCTGATAAAATGGGCGCTGGGGAAGAGGAATTAGGTAAGATTCTAATGAAAAGCTTCATCTATACTGTTAAAGAAACTGCACCATACCCGGCTAACATATTGTTTTTCAACAGCGGAGTTTATTTAACATGTGAAGGTAGTCCTGTTTTAGACGATTTAAAGGCCTTGGCTGATAATGGAGTAGAGATCATTTCATGTGGAACATGTTTAGATTTTTATAATATAAAGGATAAACTTCAAGTTGGTACTATTAGCAACATGTACACTATTTATGAAAAAATGAAGAATGCAAATACTATGAATATTGGCTAGGAGAAATTATGAAGATTGAAGAATACGGGGTTATTACATTTAATTCAACCCATCATGCAATTAGTGGAGAAAAGATATTCAAGGACAATGAAATAGCCTTTAAGACAATACCAACACCTAGGGAAATCACGCTAAGCTGTGGTTTATCCATATTATTTAGCTATGAGGATTTGGATAGGGTAAGAGAGCTTCACGCTAACAATATATTGTCTATAAAAGGAATCTATAAGTATAGAATTGAAGACAAGAAAAAGACTATAGAAGAGTTAGCTTGGTGATTATATGGATAGAATTAAAAACTTTATAGATAATTTTTTAACTGATGGATCTGGAGATTTAAATATCTTTGGTAAAATTATAATGATATTTATAATATTTATTATTATGAATATACTTACAAAGTTTATTAGTAGAATTATTGATAAAAGTCTTAAAAACAAGAGGATATCACATTTATATAGCAGTGACAAAAGGGCTAATACCTTAGGACAAATACTTAAGAAAATTGTTAAATACCTACTCTACTTTGTTTGGGCGGTAATGTCTTTAGAGATGTTTGGTATCAACACAGGCTCTATATTAGCAACAGCTGGTATAGGTGGCATTGCTATAGGTTTTGGAGCTCAATCCTTAGTAAAGGATATTATAACTGGATTCTTTATATTGTTAGAGGATCAATACTCAGTCGGTGATTATATTAAAGTTGGTAGCTTTGAAGGGACAGTAGAGGAATTGGGCTTAAGGGTTACTAAGTTAAGGGATTTCAACGGAGAGCTTCATATTATACCAAATGGAAATGTAACAACTGTTACAAATAGAAATCGTGGTGCTATGAGGGCCTTAGTGGTTATTTCAATTTCTTATGAAGAAAATATTGATAGAGCTCTAAAAATTATAGAAAGTGTATGTAGTGAAATTCAAAAGAACAATAGCAATGTAGTAGATGGACCAACTATTTTGGGTGTTACTAGCCTTAGTGCTTATAGTGTGGATATTACAATAGTTGCAAAGACTAAAGCTATGGAGCAATGGGCTGTTGAAAGAGAAATTCGTAAAAAGGTTAAAGAAGCCTTTGATAAAGAAAATATACATGTACCATATCCTAAAAGAGTTATAATTGGAGGAAAAGAAGAATGATACTAAAGTATGAGGTTGGAGATATAATCACCTTAAAAAAAGGTCATCCATGTGGTGAGAATAAATGGGAAATCTTAAGAACGGGTGTTGATATTAAATTAAAATGCCTAGGCTGTGACAGACAAATCTGGATTCCTAGAATAGATTTTGACAAGAGAATTAGAAGGATATTAGTAGATGAAAAGTGGATTAGTATAATTCATCATAAGCAAGAGGAAAAACAATAGAGAATATTTGACATTATAAATAATATGTATTAGAATAATGATTAGCACTCGGATTGTTTGAGTGCTAATCATTATTTATTTTTAAGGAGTTGAGTGAAATGGAAAAAAAAGAATTTAAAGCAGAATCTAAAAGGTTACTTGATTTAATGATTAACTCCATTTATACCAATAAGGAGATATTTTTAAGAGAGCTTATTTCAAATGCTTCTGATGCTATTGATAAAATTTACTATAAGGCCCTTACTGACGAAAAGATTGTTTTCAATAAGAATGACTATTTTATAAAGGTATCAGTAGATAAAGATAATAGGACAATAACAGTATCAGATACAGGAATAGGTATGACCAAGGAGGACTTGGAGGATAACCTAGGAATTATAGCCAATAGTGGATCCTTTGCATTTAAAAAGGACAATGAGCTTAAGGATGGATTCGATATAATTGGTCAATTTGGAGTTGGATTTTATTCAGCATTTATGGTGGCTGATAAGGTTACGGTAATTAGTAAGGCACTTGGCAGTGATGAGGCCTATAGATGGGAATCCGAAGGTGCAGATGGATACACAATCGATAAAGAGTATAAGGAAAATGTAGGAACGAGCATTTACCTTAGGATTAAAGAAAGCAATGAGGATGAAAGCTATGATGAGTATTTAGAAAGCTATAGACTTAAAAACATCATAAAGAAATATTCAGACTTTATTAGATATCCAATAAAGATGGATATATCTAGCCACAAGCTAAAGGAAGGCACAGAAAATGAATACGAAGATGTAGTAGAAGAGCAGGTTTTAAACAGTATGATTCCAATCTGGAGAAAGAATAAGAAGGAGCTTACTGATGAAGATTATGAAAGCTTCTATTCAGAAAAGCACTATGGATTTGATAAGCCATTAAAGCATATACATTTAAGTGTTGATGGTGCTGTTAGATACGATTCTATTATGTTTATTCCAAGCACTACACCTTTTGATTTCTATACTAAGGAATATGAAAAGGGTCTTGAACTATATTCAAGTGGTGTATTGATTATGGATAAATGTGCTGATTTATTGCCTGATTATTTTGGATTTGTTAAAGGCGTAGTAGATTCTGAGGATCTTTCTCTAAATATATCAAGAGAGCTTCTTCAACATGACAGACAGCTGAAATTGATTGCAAAGAAAATAAGAGATAAGGTTAAGGATGAGCTATTATCATTACTTAAGGATGATAGAGACAAGTATGAAGAATTTTTTAATAACTTTGGAAAACAATTAAAATATGGTTTATATACTGAATATGGAATGAATAAGGACATTCTTCAGGATTTATTATTGTTCTACTCATCTAAGGATAAGAAACTGGTTACTCTTGATGAATATATAGAAAGAATGAAGGAAGATCAAAAATATATCTATTATGCAAGTGGAGAATCCTTAGATAGAATTGATAAATTACCTCAGGTTGACTTTATCAAGGATAAGGGTTATGAAATTTTATATTTCATAGATGAGGTAGATGAGTTTACTATAAAGGTGCTTCATAGCTATAAGGACAAGGAATTTAAATCTGTATCTAGTTCTGATTTAGATCTAGAAGCTGATAATAAAGAAACAGAGGAAGTTAAAGAGAATGATGATTTATTAAATGAAATGAAGGAAATTCTTGCAGGTAAGGTAAGCAATGTTAAGGTTTCAAAAAGATTAAAAAATCACCCAGTTTATTTGGCTAGTGAGGGTGAGGTATCAATAGAGATGGAAAAGGTATTGAATCAAATGCCTAATGGTGAAAGCATCAAAGCACAAAAGGTATTGGAATTAAATGCTGATCACAATGTATTTGCTAGTCTAAAGGATGCTTATGATAATGATAAGGAAAAATTAAAGCTATTTACTAATCTATTGTACAATCAAGCTTTACTAATCGAGGGATTACCTCTAGAAGATCCAGTTGAATTTACCAACAATATCTGGAAGTTATTATAAAAACAACAGCCTTATGGCTGTTGTTTTTTTGTTATGTTCTTGGTATACAGATTACTTGACCTATTTGAAGTGCATTTGGATTTACATTAGGGTTAGCTCTTTGGATCGCAGCTGCTGTGGTATTGTACCTTTGAGCAAGAGTGTAGAATGTATCGCCAGCTACTACTGTATGAGCAAAGGTACCAGCTGGGCAAGTAACTGGTGCTGTACAATTTACTCCTAAAGCAGTCCAAGTCAATACTCCTACTAAGCCATCAGGGGTTAATCCTTTGCTTCTTTGGAAAGCCATAACTGCTGATTGAGTTCTATTACCAAATATACCATCTATCGGTCCTGGGTCAAAGCCTGCATTTCTTAATAGAGTTTGTAATTCTCTTACACTTGGTCCTGAACTACCATTTTGTAGAAGTGGACAAGCCTGTGAAGGTGGTGGTGTAGTGCCACCTGTTGGAACGCAGATTACCTGACCAATAAATAGTCTATCAGGATTTACTCCAGGATTAGCTGCCAACAAGGAGTCTAAAGATATTCCAAAAGTCCTAGCTATTAAAAAAAATGAATCTCCAGCCTTAACAGTATAAGGCATACCATTAGGACAATTTATATTATTTGCCATAAACAAACCTCCTTTATACGTAACATACT
>CAYZZR010000116.1:0-4428 GCA_964482775.1 uncultured Tissierella sp.
AAAATAGAACTTTAATATTTGGATAAAATAATGCTAGTCAATATTAAAAAGATATGCTACTATATTAGTAGGAATAAATTATCTTGAAAAATAGGAGGTACTATATATGGAAATCAAAAAGGAAATGCTTATAGGTGAACTTATCAGAAAGAAACCTGAAGCTATAGAAACACTTATGAAATTTGGTATGGGTTGTGTTGGATGTCCTTCAAGCCAAATGGAAAGCCTTGAAGAAGCAGCTATGGTTCACGGCTTAGA
Source organism: uncultured Tissierella sp. (assembly GCA_964482775.1). GTDB lineage: Bacteria > Bacillota > Clostridia > Tissierellales > Tissierellaceae > Tissierella_B. The sequence goes on from CAYZZR010000116.1 coordinate 259, forward strand.
TTTAGACAAATTAATGCTTGCATTAAACAATTAGGTCCATAGGACAGGTTCACTGTCCCACCATAAAAGGAAGAGCTCAGCTCTTCCTTTTTTATTTCTCAAATATATATTTTTGCTGCTATTTTTATTTTTCTTATCATATAGTCTAGTATTCTGAATGTGTTAATAGATTGTTTGGCCAAATCAAGGGTATAAATGTATAAGTAATTTCTTAAATGGAGGTCTAAATGAAAAAGTATAAAGCACTTATAATAATAATGGTAATTTTAGCTTTAGGATTTGCTTATTTTTTTCTAAATAAGGAGGATGCCATAGAAGTCACTTCAATGAAAAGCTACACAGGAAGTATAACAAAGGTTGTTGAAGTGTCAGGTTTTATTGATGCAGAGAAAACAGAAGTCATTCCTCTTGAAGCCAATCAAAAGGTTATTAAAACCTATGTTAAGGAAAATGACCTTGTAGATGTCAATACCCTATTGGCAGAGCTAGATACAAGGGATTTCGAGCTTTCACTTAGGAAGGCTAAGGTCAATCTCGATGAACTAAATGCTGATTTAAACAATCTAGCCAATGACAGAAACGACTCTCTTTTGCTAAGCAATGCAGTGACTAGAAGCAATGAAGAGTATTCCATCATATCCAGAGATTTAGAAATAGCAGAGGAGAACTTACTTAAGGCTCAAGTCCTTTATGATGAAGGAGCCATTAGTAAGGCTGACTATGATAACTATGCCTTACAAGTAAATAAGTTAACTAGCAATCTTAAAAAGGCTGAGCTTAGCATCAAAGATGCCACTGCAAATTACGATATTGCAGTAGATAACAAATCACAAAGAATTTCATCTTTACAGAGACAAATTGAATCCTTGAATATTGATATTGAAAGCTTAAACAAAAAAATTGAGGATTCAAAAATATATTCTAACACTAGAGGTTTCATAACTGAATTTCCTTTAGAAGAAGCAAATAAAATTTTATCCGGACAAAAGATAAGCATATACGGAACTTCTTCCTATGAACTAGTTGCTCAAATTAGTCAAGAAGATGCAGTCTTAATCAAGGAAGGACTAAATAGCATTGTTCAAATTGATGGCTTGTCCAAGGACTATGAAGGCAAGGTATCCTTTATTTCTAAAACAGCTAGTAAGGATAATGGTTCAACTGAGCCTAAGATAGAAATAAGAGTCAAAATCCAAGAGCCTGACGATTCAGTATTGTTTGGATATGAGGGCAATGCATATATTATTATTGATAAGGATGAGGATGTACTCATTGTCAAGAATGAAAGCATTATAAAAAATGGAGATAAGGAATATCTCTATGTCCTAGATGGAAACAAAACAAAAAAAGTCCTAGTTGAAACAGGGTTATCTGATGGATATCTTACCACTATTAAAAGTGGTATCAATGTAGGTGATCTTGTAATCTTAAATCCTCCGTCTAATTTAGAGGAAGGATCAACAGTTAAGGTAATACAATAGTTAGGATTAAAAGGGGTGCCACAAATGAGATTAGCTTTTGATATTGCCTTAAGGTTTTTAAAATCAGGGAAGAATCAAACTATATTAATTGCTCTTGGAATATCTGTAGGAGTTGCGGTCCAAATATTTATAGGATCTTTAATTCAAGGACTGCAAATAAGCTTGATCGATACAACCATAGGAAGCAGCTCCCATATTACTATAAAGTCAGTAAGTGAAGGAGAACCCATAAGGAATTGGGAAAGAAGAATTTATGAAACAGAGATTAGCAGTTCAGATATTATAAATATTTCTCCTTCTTTAGATGGACCAGCTTCAATTAGTTATGATAGTCAAAGAGCTTCTATACTAATAAGGGGTTTTATTTTAGAGGATGCAGATAGGATTTATAAATTCAAGGACAATATTTATGATGGAAGTTTTCCAAACAAAAGAGGAGATGTAATTATAGGAAAGGATCTTGCCCTAAAGGCAGGTGCCCAAATTAATGATAATATTTCCTTGATGACAAATAACGGGAGTTTTTACAGAGTTAAAGTTGTTGGAATATTTGACTTAGGAACTTCTTCAGTCAATGGAACTTGGATAGTAACGGATTTAGATACGGCAGCTAGTATACTTTCTTTTGATGGGGTCACGTCTATAGAAATGCAAGTAAATGAGGTTTTTAATGCTGATAATATCGCCAAGAAGGTAGCCTATACAATTTCAGACGAGGATTTAAGGGTTGATAATTGGAAGGATTTAAACCAATCCTTGTTAAGCGGACTAAATGGCCAAAGTGTTTCTAGCTATATGATCCAAATTTTTGTTCTAGTATCAGTTTTACTAGGTATATCAAGTGTCTTGGCTATTTCTGTTGTTCAAAGATCAAAGCAAATTGGAATTCTTAAAGCAATGGGCATAAAGGATAAGGATGCAAGTCTTATTTTTGTATTTCAAGGTTTAATGTTAGGGGTTTTAGGGGCTATTTTAGGTATAGGACTAGGCATTGCTTTGTTGGCTATATTTACCAAATTCGCTTTAAAGCCTGATGGAACTCCTGTGGTCCCTATATATTTAAGTCTTGGTTCCATGCTTTTTTCAGGGGTATTGGCCATCATAACAGCTTCAACAGCTTCCCTGATTCCTGCAAGAATAACATCAAAACTAAACCCAATTGAGGTAATTAGAAATGACTAATATTATAGAATTAAGAAACATCAATAAAATCTATGGCGAGAAGTTTTTTACTCAGGTTCTTTATGATGTAAATCTTGATATTGAAGAAAATAGTTTTAATTCTATTATCGGGGAATCTGGTAGTGGAAAAAGTACTTTGCTAAATATCATAGGAACCTTAGATAAACCTACTTGTGGAGAGGTATATATATGCGGAAAGAGAACTGATACTTTGAGCAAAGAAGAGCTTGCTGTTTTGAGAAATCAAACTATCGGATTTATTTTTCAATTTCATCATCTTTTACCAGAGTTTACTGTTAAGGAAAATGTTCTAATGCCACATAAAATCATGAACTATAAGGTACCTAATGAGGTAAATGATTATGCCGATGAGCTCTTAAATTTTGTAGGACTATCCAAGGTTGTAAATAATAAAGCCACCAATTTATCTGGTGGTCAGCAGCAAAGAGCTGCAATAGCTAGAGCCTTAATAAACAAACCAAGGATAATCTTGGCAGATGAGCCTACCGGAAATCTGGACTCAGAAACAACAGATAATGTATACTCCATATTAAGGGATATAAATAAAAAATTCAATACCACTTTTATAATCATTACTCATAATGAAAAAATCGCAGAAAAAACAGACCGAATCATTGAAGTAGCCGACGGCAAAATTAAGCAAGATCACAAAAAAATAAAGTGACAGTGCACTAAGGTGCACTGTCACTTTGTCTCTATTAAGCTAGTAGATCGTCTAATTTGTCTTTATCAAAGCCTACTACTTCTTCTCCATTTACTACTAATACTGGAACTCCCATATGCCCCATAGCCATCAATTCTTTTCTTGCTTCTTTATCTGTTTGAACATTTTTTTCTGTATATTCCACGCCTTTTTCACTTAAATAATTCTTGGCTAAAGTACAATATGGACATGTGCTACTTGTATATACTATTACATTTGACATATTAAATCCTCCTTTATCCTACATAATATCTTACCCAATCGGGTACAAGTTGATAACTTTATGATACTATTATACCCATAGCTTAAGACATTAATCAACTAGTTTCCTAGTTTGTAGGTATCATTGGATTGATTGGATATATGATATGTCCAGTTGAAGGATCAATATAAAGCAGCCAATATCCACCATAATCATTTGAAGAGAACCAGGTATTGAATCCCGTCATTCCACCATGAGGATGTTCATCTCTGAAGAAACCTCCTGGAACAGCATATATATAATACTTCACTTCATCATTTTCATTATACAATCCAAAGAGATAATGGCTATATACAGTCATTAATCTTTTTGCTGTTATAAAATCTCCCTTTATTTTATTCTTTTGATAGCCACCTACTACATAGGAAAAATATGGCAGGAATCCTTTTGCTTCTTCTTCATAATCAATCTTCCACCAATTATATCCCTCTAATTTGATTATAAATGGGTCTATATATGGAAAGTATCTTAGAATATTAAGGATATAGTTTGTAGTTTGGTTTTTTTGGTTCAGTTTAATA
>CAYZZR010000116.1:4438-6935 GCA_964482775.1 uncultured Tissierella sp.
GAAAATACCTCAATATATTTAAAATATAGTTGGTTGTTTGAGTTTTTTGTACTGATCTTCTATTTCCTTCATAATCAACTTCTTTTATATCCACAACTGCTTGATTTGTTTCTTGAAATTTTTCTTCTTGAACTATAGCATCAACTTCTTTGTTTAAGTCTACTAGGGGCTCAAATACTGCTTCAAAATCGTCTTCTTTTCCTAATAATTCTCCTTGCTTTCCAGGAGATATATCCGCTCTGTAATCTTCATATTTGTGGAATAATTTGCTCTTGAATAGCTTCTTCTTGGATCTCTGGAATAATTTGCTCTTGAATAGCTTCTTCTGGGATAAGTTCTTCTAAAATGAGTTCTTCTAAGTTAGGTTCTACTTGTATGGGTTCTTCTTGTGATATTGCTTCTTCTTCAATTTCTTCTTCAATTTTTTTCTCTTGAATTGTTTCCTCTTTGATTAAAGGCTTTATATTTCTGATATAGCTTTCTATGGAGCCATCCTCTTTGTTCATATAGCCCCCTAACAATAGCTTGTCATCTCGGGATATGAGGATTCCGTTTAGATTGTCAATTTGAAAGCCTGATGCTTCCAAATCCTGAATATTAAAGACTAATTCCTCTCTACCCTTACCACTTATTTCTGTGTATATCTTTCCTAAATTGTAGGATTTGTTTTTTTCTATGAGCAGTACATTGTAATATGTTTCTTCTTCAGCATTTTCTAAAGATATTAAGATATTTCCCCTTATACCTTTTATTTCGATTTTTCCATGGCCTTTTGGATTTTGCAAATCCATATTTGAAAAATCCTTTTTTAATATTATGAATTTCTTGGTATAACCCAAGTTTCTAGACATAAAAACCCCCCCTATTAAACCTTTGTTTAATTATATGTTTAAAGGGGGCAATATTACACTAAGTTTAATAAAATCTTCTACAGAAATATTTTCTGCTCTTTCCTCTGGCTTGATTCCGCTGCTTTCTAGAGCTTCTTTGATAATTTCCTTATCTAAACTAAATCCATATGTTGATAGTGCATTTAATATAGTTTTTCTTCTTTTTGAAAATGCTGCCTTAACCACTGCAAAAAACTTTTCTCTATCTATGTCTGGTAGGTCACTTTTTATATCTAGTTTGATAACTGCTGAATCTATCTTTGGTTGGGGCATAAATACAGTGTTTGGTACCTTTACTACGATTTTAGGCTCACAATAGAAGTTTACAAATATGGACAAGGAGCCATAGTTTTTGCTTCCTGGTACCGCTGACATTCTTTCTGCTACTTCCTTTTGAACCATTACTATTATAGAATCTAGCTTTAGGTTATCCTCTATTAGCTTACCAATTATTGGAGTAGTTACATAATATGGCAGATTTGCTACTACCTTGACCGGCCCTCCACCAAGCTTTTCTTCTATTAGATTGTTTACATCTATTTTTAAGATGTCCCCATATACTATTTCTACATTATCATAAGGCTCTAGAGTTTCATCTAGTATAGGCAATAGTTTTTTATCTAGTTCTACTGCTACTACCTTTTTAGCATTTATGGCTAGCTCCTCTGTTAGGGTACCCATACCAGGCCCTATTTCTAGTACATAATCATCCTTGCTAATATTGGCTTCACTTACTATCTTTCTAACTATGTTTCCATCTATTAAAAAATTTTGCCCTAGGCTCTTTGAAAATTTAAAGCCATATTTATCTAGGGTTTCTTTTATTTTGTTTGGAGAATAAAGTCTTTTATTGTCCATTCTTTTCCATCCTCTCTATGGCTTCTAGAAATTCCTCTCTTGTTACGCCTAGACTGTTTAATCTGTTTAAAAATTGTTTTCCATTTGCATATCCAATTCCAAGGATTTCTCCTAGCTTATCTCTCTTTTCACTGGAGGATTGGCTACCTATTAATCCAAAATCAATTAGGTCTTCCTTTGAAAATTCACTTTTTCTTTCTACTATAATAGGGCGTGCCTTTTTTATGGCCTCTATTATATCTTCTTTTGAAGCATTTTCTACTCCTATGTCGCCTTTTTTTAGGGCTTTTCCTTGGGGTAGAAAGGCTTGCTTGCAATTTTTAATTTTGCTTGTTAAATCCTTTCTGATTTGGTCCCCTGCATAATCTGGATCAGTCAGGATTATGATTCCTCTTCTTTGAGCCAAGGACTTCAATGTTTCAACTAGCTCCTTTTTATATCCAAAGCCACCTGTAGCTATAACCTCACAGTCTAGAGCAGCTTTTACTGCAGTAATATCGTCTTTTCCTTCTACTACTATTACTTCCTTTATCATAGGACACCTTCTTAATTAAAATCAAATACATTAAATTCAAAACAACTTTGAAAAATAAAATAACTTTGGTAAACAGTTCAGTTTAGGTAAGTCGTTTTTTAATTATAGAAATACGTTCACGGTTTCGGTCTTGAAGAATTCTAAAGCTCACTCCGATTGAAAATCCTACAGCTTGCAAACTCGCTACGCTCAAACAGTGCAAGCTGCTTAACGG
>CAYZZR010000117.1:0-6919 GCA_964482775.1 uncultured Tissierella sp.
GAACTTGCACTAATCTCCAACCTTCTTTAGCGTGTTCATCAATGATTTCATGATGATTTGCTACTGAAAAAAAACCTCCTAAAGTAGCATTAACATATTTATATTGATACATAGATTCACCTCCTATTAGGATTTACTCCCTAAAATTTATATTTATGACTCATTTTATAAATAATGCGAACTACTGATTATTTGTTAAAATTCATTTATAATTTTTTGAACCGTTTCACCAATAGAATTTTATACATGAATCATTCTCCTTATTCTTTTTGTTTGTATAATATTGCATACAATATAAAACTTCCCATAATTAAACTTGCGATATAACCTGGCTCAAATGTAAGCCCAAATAGCCAACACCCTAAAATTGTAGTTAAAATAGCCCCAACTATATACATTTGTTTACCCTCCTTTAAATTAAAAACTATATTGCACATAAATCTACTGATACGACGCTAAATACAAATAATATGTAACATTGTTATCAATCTTTTATTTTTTCTTCATAACATATGCCTAATGTAAATATGTTAAGTAATAATGTTATCACAGCAAGTATTACTGCAACCCATTTTAATGTTCCAATAGTGTCCATAATTGCTGACAAATCTTCAATTTCTACCCTATGGTCTATTTCAAAGAACTGTAGGCATAATGATGCTATACAAGCTCCAAAACTGATAATGATAGAATTATAGCATTTTTTCTCGTCCTTCATTGAACGTTTAATAGCCATAATAGGAACAATCCATGCGATAAATCCAAGCAATAGGCTACCCAAACTCAATAAAACTGAAGTTGACATCAACATTCTCCTTTCAAATGAAGTTACCTCGCAAAACTATGTCTCTACTTCACATAAGTTTACTGTTATTACTCTAAATATAAAAAATGTAATCTTATTAGAATATCTGTCTACAATAATTTGAAAATAATATATTTAGTTACATCATATTACTAAATGGAATTTATTTCAATTTATTCCCGTTTACAAAATAGTTACAATATCGCATGCTTATACTTCTACCACTTGTACTAGATACAAATATGAAAAGATGTTATCATGAAGATATCGATTATATATAGGAAGTGAATAAAATGGCTATCTTAGAATTAAAAAATCTATATTTTGAATCTCAAGGTAAATCAATTTTGGATAATGTCAATTGCAAAGTAAATGAAGGAGAATTTTTATCTATAACGGGTCCTTCTGGTAGTGGAAAGAGTACCTTGTTAAAAATCATTTCTAGTGTTATTTCAAAGACAAGTGGTGATATAATCTATAACAATAAATCAATTGAGGAATATGATCCTTCGGATTATAGAAAAGAGGTATCCTATTGCTTTCAATCACCTGTACTCTTTGGAAAAACAGTTGAAGACAATCTCTCCTTTCCTTATGATATTCGCAACTTAAAATTTGATACTGAAAAAGCTATTCAATTTTTAAAAGAAGTAGGTTTACCTGAAGAATATCTTTCCAAGCCTGTCAATACCCTGTCTGGTGGAGAAAAACAAAGAGTTGCTCTTATTAGAAATGTTCTTTTTCAACCTAAAATACTATTATTAGATGAGATTACAAGTGCACTTGATCAAACTAATCGTGAAATTATATGGAGTTGGCTTAAAGAATTAAGAAAGAAATCCTCAATGACAGTTTTAATGGTAAGTCACAATGAAGAAGAATCGGAATTAGCTGAAAAAAATATTAAAATTGTTGACGGAAAAATCATAGGAGAGGAGGTTAAATAATGGATCTTCAAGTGACTCCCTATACTCTAGTCTTGTCCTTTAGCTTAGTAGTATTTGGAATATTTATTTCTTATAAAGAAAAGCTAGGTACGTGGAAAGAAATCTTGTATAGCATTTCGCGTGCAATTATACAGTTAATTGCTATAGGCTATGTATTAACTTATCTATTTGAAGTAAATAATTCCATAGTTACTCTAGCAATGGTTATTGTTATCGTATTTAACGCTTCTTGGAATGCTCATAAAAGAAGTAACAATATTCCTAATTCCTTAAAAATATCATTAGTATCTATGTCTATATCTACATTTTTGACTCTAGGAGTCTTAGTACTTGCAGGCTCAATCAAGTTTATACCATCGCAAATTGTGCCTATTGCAGGAATGATTTGTGGAAACGCCATGACTACTATTGGCTTATGCTATAGAAATTTAAATTCTCTGTTTCGTGATCAAAGGCAGCAAATCCTTGAAAAATTGTCCCTAGGCGCTAGTCCTAAGCAAGCTTCTATCAGTATCTTAAGAGAAGCAATAAAGGCTGGTATGCAGCCATCTCTTGATTCTGCAAAAACTCTTGGAATTGTATCCTTACCAGGAATGATGTCTGGGCTAATGTTTGCAGGAACAATGCCATTAACAGCTATAATGTATCAAATCATGGTTACATTTATGTTAATTGCAACTACTAGCATTTCTTCTTATATAGCTTCATTTTTAGCCTATCGTGAGTTTTTTAGTAAATCTCAACAACTATTGGTGTAAAATAAGGAGGTCAAGATATCTTGACCTCCTTACTATTTTCCTATCGTCATATTCTCCAACTGCTCCTGTTCAAGTGCTTTTAACTCTAACAATACCTTCTTTCCTATGATTACTGCCAATATAAAAGAAAATATATCTGATATTGGTTGACTAAGTTGTACCCCTAATAGTCCAAATATACGAGGCAATATGAAGATTGCTGGTATAAAGAAGATTCCTTGCCTTGCAATTGATGTAATAGATGCTTCTCTTGATTTCCCAATAGTTTGTAAAAGCATATTGATCATAATTATCCATGATGCTAAGGGCAAAGTAATACTTTGTAGCCTAAGAGCAAGGGTTCCTATGGCAATTACTTCAAGGTCTTCCTTTCTAAACAAAGTTATAATCTTTGGGGAAAATATTATACCAAGAACACTAAATATGCCTAAAGTGATGATAGACAACTTTGTAGTAAACCAAAAGGACTTCAATACTCTATCATATAATTTTGCCCCATAATTAAATCCGCAAACTGGTTGAAAGCCTTGACCTAAACCTAGCATTACAGATATTGCAAAATGGACAACTCTTCCTACAATAGCCATAGCAGCAATAGCGGCATCTCCATAGATTCCAGCACTAAAATTCAGAAAAATCATGGAAAAACTTCCAAGTGCCTGACGATAAAATGATGGCATACCACCTCTAAGAATTTCCTTGTAAATTTCCCATTTTGGAGTAAATTCCTGAAAATTAATCTTAATATTTCCTCCTTGATTAGAATTAAAAAAGAGTATACAAAAGCCAATAAATTGACTAATGATTGTTGCAAGAGCAGCCCCGCCAGTACCCATATTAAGTGTAAATATAAATATTGGATCCAGTATAACATTCAAAATTCCGCCAATACCTATTCCTATCATGGCATAAAATGAACTGCCTTGAAAACGAAGGGTTCCATTTAAAACATAAGAAGCTGTCATAAAGGGCATTCCGATTAAGATATATCTAATATAATCCTTAGCATAAGGAGCTATAGTCTCAGTAGCACCAAGAGCATAAACTAATGGATCTATAAATATAAGTCCTATTACTGCTAAGATAGCAGACAATAGAAGTGCCGTAAAAAATCCTGTAGCTAGTACCTTTGAAGAATAACCTCTGTTTTTCTGACCAAGAAGCCTAGCTATATAATTACCAGATCCCATACCTAAGGTAAAGCCTATAGCTTGTATAAGCATCATCAAAGGAAATGCAACGCCTACAGCACCAGAAGCGCTAGTATTTATTTGACTGACAAAATAAGTATCTGCCATATTATATATTGAAGTAATCATCATACTCACAATAGTAGGTCCTGCTAATCTTAGAACAAGCTTCTCAATAGGACCCTCTGTCATCTGTATAAATTTCTCATCTGCTGTTATATCTTGTCTCACTTAACCACCACTTCCATCATTTTACTATTTAGTTAATACTTTTGTAGTCCCAGTAAATCTTCAATGATATTGTTCATATATTTATATGAATCTTCTATTCCTTGATTATAGATTTCAGGTCCTAGTTTTTCAATAAAAAAATCCAAAATCAAGTTGGCAGCTAAATCTCCTAAATCCTCTTCCCTTTCATCTTGAAAATATTTTTTAATTGAACTAATCATATTATCTTTTTTTCCTTTATCTATATTAATCTTAGTTTTCTTATCCATAGTAGCCCTCCCCTCCATTCAGTTTATCACAGTAACTAGGCTTTAACAATACAGTCCAAACCTTGCATTTGTAATAATAGAATAAAGTAATATCTGCACTAAATAATTCAAAGGGACGGTACTTGACTTTTTTGCAGTTATAATTTATAATGATTTTAAAGGATGTGGTTCATATGCCTAGAGCAGCTAGAATTAAAGATGTTTATGGAATTTATCATATTACTCAACAAGGTTGTGAGCATAGAAATCTATTTAATAATGATTATGACAAAAATAAATTTCTATCCATATTGATAGCCTCCAAAGATAAAAATGATTTTAAACTTTACGGATATTGCCTAGCAAACTCTAATACCTATCATCTTATAATAAACTCTAATGGTGCTGATATTTCAAAGATTATGAAGGAAATAAATATTGGATATGCTATGTATGTTGATTCATCAATTCCTATTTTTAAGGACAGATACAAAAGTGAATTGATTAGAGATAAAGAAAGTCTACTGTCACTCTTAAAGGAAATGCATGAAAACGGTAAAAAAATCGAAAGTAATTATAATAGCTACTGTTTCTATGATGAGGATGGACTTCAAACAACATTTTTACTCGATATAGAAGATTTAAGACTTCTTTCCTCAGATTGTAGCTCTATTCAACCTGAATGCAAAAACTGTATAAATACTTTAGAAGAAGCTAAAATAAAATTAAATAAAATTGCTAAATCTAAGGGCTTAAATGTTGAAGATCTGCTAAAGGATAAGACACAACGTAATGAAGTAATAAAAGACTTTCGAAGAAACTCCACACTTTCCTTAAAGGAATTGGGAGTAGTTTTTGGCAATCTATCTGAATCAACAATATGTAAGATATTAAATAATTAATTCTAAAAAAATTGTAGTCGTAAATTCAAGTATCGTCCCGCAAAGTAAAAGGAGGTAAAATTATGGATTTAAATATTAATTTAGCTAGCATTCAAAAAAACAAAGAAAAACTAGATAGTGATACTTTATATGATCTTCTAATACTAGGTGGAGGTCCTGCTGGATTGAATGCAGCCTTATATTCAAAGAGAAAGGGTTCCAATGTAGGAATTATAGCCAAGGATCTAGGAGGTCAGGTAATAGATACCTCCTCTGTTGAAAACTATTTAGGATACAAACATTTAAGTGGTATTGATCTTGTTGAAAAATTTAAAGAACATGTGGATGAATTAAATGTACCCGTTGCTGAATATTCAACAGTAGAAGCTTTAAGATTATCTGATGATAATTCATTAAAGGAGGTTTTACTAAATGATGGTTCAATTTATAAGGCAAAATCTATAATAATAGCTACAGGAAGTAAACCTAGAAGGTTAAATGTACCTGGAGAAATTGAATTTGCCGGCAAAGGTGTTGCTTACTGTGCTATTTGTGACGGCCCATTCTTTACAGATGAGGACATTATAGTTGCAGGTGGCGGAAATTCAGCTGTTGAAGCCGCTATAGACTTGGCTAAAATAGCAAAAAAAGTAACTTTGGTTCATAGAAGTAATTTTAGAGCAGATAAAATCCTAATAAATCAGCTTGAAAAATTGAAAAGTGTAGATATTAAATTAAATACTGAAATAAAAGAAATAGTTGGAGATGCTTTGATGAGTGGAGTCAATGTATTGGATAAGTCTAACAATACAGAATATACAATTTCTGCTAATGGAATATTTGTAGAAATTGGATATCTTCCAAATAGCTCACCATTTAAAGATTTACTTGAGCTTAACAATATAGGAGAAATCATAATAGATAAATATGGTCAAACTAATATAGAAGGCATATTTGCAGCAGGCGACGTTGCGGATATTCCATATAAACAGATTGTTATTTCAGCTGCTGAAGGCGCGAAGTGTGCTCTTTCCGCTAATGAATATTTAAATAAATTAATATGAATCTAGGAGGAATAAAAATGGTAACTTTTAATGATGAAATAAGAAAACAATTAAAGGAAATATTTGACAGAATGGATAAAGATGTGACTATCGCTTTATTTACTAGCAAGAATAAGTGCTCTACATGTGATGAAACAACTTCCTATATGGAGGAAATAACAGATATTACTGATAAGCTCCATTTAACTAAACTTGATATAGATGAAAACCAAGAATTAGCTAAAGACTATGATGTAACTCTAACTCCAAGCATGGTACTATTAGACAATGAAAACAACTATACAAGAATTAAGTTTAATGGTATCCCTGCTGGCCACGAGATAAATTCATTAATCAACTCAATAATTGAAGTATCAGGAAGTACACAGGAATTAAGCGATTCAGCTATGGAAAGATTAAACAAAATAACTAACCCTATAGATATTAAGGTATTTGTAACATTAAGTTGTCCTCATTGCCCTGGTGCTGTAAGTAAGGCACATAAGCTAGCTTTAGAAAATCCAAATATCAGTGCTTCCATGATTGAGGCTCAGACATTTGGTGAGTTATCCGAAAAATTCAATGTCTCTAGTGTACCAAAGATAGTTATCAATGATAAATATGAATTTGTAGGCGATCAACCACTTGATGTATTTTTATCAGAAATAGAAAAAGCTCAAGTAGCTTAAAGATTAAAAGACTGCCATTTGGCAGTCTTTTAATCTTTTAATGCAAATGCAATCTTCATAATAAATCTAATAGGCAATGCTTGATCGGCCACCTGATTGATATTTCCTGTAATAAACATATCCTTTA
>CAYZZR010000118.1:0-6832 GCA_964482775.1 uncultured Tissierella sp.
GGCCTTTTTTGGTTTCTTTTTTCACACTTATCTACTCCTTCTGATTCTCAATTGCTACTGCATGAGCAATACCAGGTATAGATTCTCCCTGTTGGGTTGCTAGAGTTGAATGCAAGGCTCCTGTAGACATTAGTAAAACTTTGTTTAAGGTACCTTTTGCCATTTCCTTAAGTATATATCCATTGAATACACTTCCAGAACATCCGCATCCGCTCCCTCCTGCATGTGTATCTTGTTCTTTCTTGTCAAATATTTCAACTCCACAATCAGTATAATTCTTCGTCAGGTCATAACCTTGTTTTTTCATCAAATCTATAACTATTGATTTACCCACATATCCCAAATCTCCTGAAATTATTAAATCATAATAAGATGGATCTTTACCAGTATCTTGAAAGTGATTTATAAGTGTATCTATAGCTGCTGGTGCCATGGCTCCCCCCATATTTGCTACATCAGTTATTCCAGGGTCAAGTATTTTGCCACTAGTAATATATGTAATATAGGGCCCACTTCCTGTGGAAGATATGAGACTTGCTCCTGCTCCTGTTACTGTCCATTGAGCTGATAGCTTTCTTTGGTTTCCATATTCTAAGGGAAATCTGAATTGTCTTTCTGCTGTACTAAAATGGCTAGATGTTGCACAAACAATCTTATCTGCGAAACCTCCATCTACAATCATTGCTCCTAATGACAAGGATTCAGTCATAGTAGAGCATGCACCATATAGCCCAAAGAAAGGAATACTAAGTTGCCTTGCACTATACCCAGTTGCTATGATTTGATTTAATAAATCCCCTGCTATTAGATAATCTATATCTTTAGACGATAATCCTCCCTCACTAATTGCTGATTTAATACACTCCTCTTGAATCTTCGTTTCTGCTTTTTCCCATGATTCTTGACCCCAGAGGTCATCTTCAAGGATTAAATCGAAGTACTTCTTAAGGGGTCCCTCTCCTTCCTTTGGACCAACTATTGAATACGAACTAATTATAGATGGTGGATTTTCTAGCTTTACTGTTTGAGAACCTAATTTTTTAATTGCCAATCTTAGCACCTACCTTATAAAAGTAAACTAATTATCCCAACTATTACTGAGCTTCCAATACCATAAACAAGAACCGGACCTGCTATTATAAACATCTTTGAAGCAACACCAAATATGAAACCTTCTCTCTTGAATTCCATAGCAGGAGATACAATTGCATTTGCAAACCCTGTTATGGGAACTGCTGCCCCAGCACCACCTAATTTCCCGATCTTATCGTATACACCTAGACCAGTTAACAATGCACCAATAAATACCATTGTAATTGATGTACCAGCAGATGCCATTTTTTCATCTAATCCATAACTTCTTAAGAAATTAATTATTATTTGACCTATTGTACAAAAAATGCCTCCTACAATAAAGGCCATTAACATATTCTTAAGATAATTTACCTTTGGGATTTTATTTTTTGCATATTGTTGATAATCATTTTTATTGAGTTTATCCATTTTTTCCTCCATTCAAAATAATAAAATAATAGAAAGCACCACAGACCTTTCCAAGTATTAATGAAGCAAAAACTATTTCTAGTTTCTTCTTAATCTTAAATTTTTTTGAGATTACAGGTACTACATTTAATGTTTCTGCTAATGCTGATGAAAACACTCCTAAGAATATCCCTGAAAATAAACCAGCTAAAACAGTTCCTACTGAACCTATTTTTATATTAAAATCAAAAAAATAAACCAGTGTAAATGTCAAAGAGCTAAATATGAATACATATTTATAAAAAGTATGATATTTATGAGTTTCAGTAAATTGAAGAAGCCTAGGAAACACTTTAATCAATGTAATAAAGGCTGCATATGCTCCCCCAACTAAAACTCCACCTCCAAAGGATACAACTATTGGGAATATATTCTTCATTTAATCATTCCTTGTTTTTTCTTCTTAATATCATTCATTATATAGTCTTCCATATCTAGGTCATATAGATATAACTCCATCTCCATTGGGCCAGGTTCCATTCTTCTTCTCTTGCTTGAACTTTTATTTTTAGTGAAGAAGGTTATCATACCAATGCCTAATCCCAATGAATAAGGTATATTCATTAAGAGAGGATTGGACTTTTTCTCTCCAGTAAATGAAAAATAAAGATGTTCAAGTGCATTGCTCATGTTTACATCTTCATGAAAATACATAATACCTAAAGCAGCACCAAAAAAAAGAGTCAAAGATACGAAGGTAATCTTTAAAACCTCAAATATAGTGTTTCTTTTTTGTCTTGATTTTATCTCTAGAATAATCTCTGAAGTTCCTAAAAACTCTATATCTAGATTAGGATATTTATCTAGTATGATTTTAGATACACTTATCGTATTTAAAAAATCCCAATCTTCATCTGATGAACTCACATATGCGATAATCTCATTAACCTTTTTTTCAGTTTTGTAGTTTGAGCAATATACATCTGCAATATCCACGACCTTCAAAGAATCATTGACATCAATTGTTTGTTTTTTCTTTAATTCTAGATATATCTTTTCACTATCCATTCTTATTCACCTCAATAAGTTTAACCAAAGTAGCACTCTTTGGAACAGCAACTGAGTTATTAGTAATCACATAGTATGTAACTACTATAGTTATAGTTGTCATAAGAGCTAACATTATATATAGTAGATTGAACCTTTTAATCTTCATTATTATCACCTAAATGTATTATTTACTATTTTTTTGTTTTAATACAAAAAAAAAGGCATATCATGCCTTTGCTAGAAATTTCCTCATATCTTCAATTATTTTCTTTTCAATTCTAGATACCTGAACCTGTGAAATCCCTAATAGCTTTGCTACTTCTATTTGAGTTTTATCTTGAAAGTAACGTAATACAATTACTTGTCTATCCCTTGGCTTAAGTTGATTTAATAGATCCTTAAGTATTAGTGTATCTACTAAATCTCCTGCTTCATCACTTTCATCACTAATCTTATCAATTAGGTACAAAGGAGAACCATCATTCTGATGAACAACATCATACAAATACTCTGGTTGATATGATGCTTCAAGTGCCATAATGATTTCTTCTTTTTCTATTCCAATTTCATCTGATATTTCTTGAATTGAAACCTCTCTTCCTAAAACCTTCGAAAGTCTTTCTTCAGCAGTTTTTGCCATATTTGCAATTTGTTTTAGAGATCTACTGACCTTTATTATACCGTCATCTCTTAAAAATCTTTTAATTTCGCCTATTATCATAGGAACTGCATAAGTTGAAAATTTTACATCAAAAGAATTATCAAATTTATCTATGGCTTTTAATAGTCCTATACTTCCTATTTGAAATAAATCATCAAATTCATATCCCCTGTTCATAAATCCTTTTAAGACTGATCTAATCAGGCCTAGGTTGGACTCAACTAACAACTCTCTTGCATAGATATCCCCATTCTGAGATTTTTTTATTAGCTCTATAGTCTCATCATGGGATAGTAACCCTTTCCCTACTGTCCCTGAGCTCATATTATCTACTCCTTATCTACAGAGCTTTTTATTTTCTTTTTCATGGTTATAGTAGTACCTTCACCTTGAATACTCTCTACCCTTAATTCATCCATAAAGGTTTCCATAACAGTAAATCCCATACCTGATCTTTCCATATCTGGCTTAGATGTATAGAAAGGTTCCATTGCCTTATTAATATCTCCTATACCTTTTCCATTATCTTTTATTATTATCTCAATTTCATCTATTGATAAAGCTGCTCTTAGCTCTATGATACCTTCTTTATACTCATATCCATGAATAATCGAATTGGTCACAGCCTCAGAAACCGCAGTCTTTATATCTGATAACTCCTCCAAAGTAGGATCAAGCTGTGATGCAAATGCTGCAACTACAACTCTAGCAAAGGATTCATTGCTAGACTTACTTAAAAATTCTATTTTCATATAATTATTTTCCATATCCATCACCTCTCTAGGTATTCTAAAGCTTCTTCTAAATTAGAAAACACTTTAATAATTTTTAATAGTCCGGACATCTTTAATATTCTGTCGATATAAACGTTAGAGCTTACAATAACCATTTTACCTTTTTGATCGATTACATTTCTATACCTTCCCATAATCAAGCCTATTCCAGAGCTGTCCATCAAAGTCAATTGAGTTAAATCCAATAATATATTATTAAGGTTGTTTTCCTTATATTTATGGTCTATCTTCAATCTAGCTTTTTCAGTTATATGATGATCCAATTCTCCATAAAAATGAACTAACAAATTTAATTTCTTAACTTCTAGTGTATATCCCAAATTTCTCCCTCCTTTGCTCCTTTAATATTCAACATTAGATTAAATATATCCTTCAAAGAATTATAACTATTTTTGTATATAAATAAAAAAAAGAGTCGAAATTGAACTATTTAAGGTCAAAATCAACTCTTGATAACAAATTAATTTCTAATGCAGGCATCAACTACTTGATTTAGTAATAAAGTAGTAGTTACACTTCCTACTCCACCTGGCACAGGTGTAATTTTATCTACAAATTCTACTACATTCTCATAATCTACATCGCCACTTAGTTTTCCTTCTTCTGTTACACTTACACCTACATCGATTATTATAGAATCCTTGGTAAAATAATCTTTCGTAAAATGTTTAGGTCTTCCTAAAGCTGTTACAACCACATCTGCTTTACGAGTTATTTCTGCAAGATCTTTAGTTCTTGAATGGCAAATGGTTACAGTTGCATTCTTTTCTAGTAACATCATTGCTAATGGTTTTCCAACTACCATTGATCTGTTTACTACTACTACATTTTTACCTTCTAAAGGAATTTCATTGTATAAGAGTATCTCCATTGCAGCCTTTGGTGTTGCTGGTGAAAATCCACTCATATCTCCTTCAAATATTTTTTCTAAATTCAAAGGGTGCATACAATCAACATCTTTAGATGGTTTAATAGTATTACGTATAGCTTCTTCATCGATATGCTTTGGTAGTGGTCTAAATAATAAAATTCCAGATATTTCTTTATCATTATTTAACTCAGTGATAAAACCAACCAGTTCTTCTGTTGAAATAGATATTTCTTTCTCGAAAATTTCAGATTTTATTCCTATGGAATCACAGCTTTTGATTATGCTCTTCTCATATGAAATATCACTTGGATTTTGTCCAACTCGAACTATTCCAAGTTTTGGAGTCTTGCCCTCTTTAGATAGTTCCTCTATTTTCTTAGACATATCCTCTTTTATCTTAGCTGCAACGACATTTCCTTTTAATATCTCTGCCACTTAAATACCTCCCCTAAGCTAATCATTTGTTATCCATATTATAGCATAAACTTATTTCTTTTAATACCTATAATAAATCTCACAACTAATCAACAATTCTTCTTGCAGTTACATATCTATCCTTATAATATCCAGTGAGAATGCTATCTATCCTGACCTTTCCCCTTCCAGATGAAGCATGAATCATATTTCCATCACCTATGTAAAGACCTACATGGGATATTTTTCGACCAGTAGTATTGAAGAAAAGAAGATCTCCTGGTACTAATTCATTTTTATTTATCTTCATTCCTAAATTTACTTGCCCCTGGGAACTTCTAGGTAGTTTTATATCCAGTTGATTCAGGTATAAGGAATATATAAATCCTGAGCAATCATAACCCCTTTCTCCAATGCCTCCATATACATATGAGCTTCCTATTAGTCTATAGGCTGATGATATAAGCTTGGTCAGTGACTTTGTCCTTCTAGAGATTATACCTCTTGAAGGTGTATTTGTGTCTGCTCTAAGATCAATTGAATCAACATCCACAATAAACTCTAAATTATTCTCATCTAATATAGTAATCTCGTCTTCTTCTTGATTCTTTATTAGAACCGTTTCACCCTTTGCTAATACATAGTATGACTTATCATTGGATAAGGCCTTGTCTACCTTAGAAACTCCATAGTATATAGGTTTATCTAAGGAAATTTTTAAATCTCCTAAATTTACAAAGCCTATTAAATTATCTCTAAGGCTTATAAAGCTTCCATATTCACCATGGAACTCATCAAATAATAAAAATTCATCTACTGGCAATTCTCTAATCACATTACCTTGTGGCTTGTCTAGAAATAGTGTGTTTTCAATAACCTTATAGTATTGCTCCTTATCTGATCTTAGTATCTTTACATCCTTAGGATGAGTATAATATACTTCTTCATTTTCGATTAATTCAATAGCATCCAAACCATTTTCTATTTGATTTTGCCTATAGTATTTCTTTGTGCTTTTGATCTCCATATTTGCTCTAAGTGATACTAGGAAAAAGGCTATTAGTGAAGTTGTTACAAGTATATATAAAGCAAATAATATCTTCTTGTGTTTTGAATTCAAGACTAACACCCCTTTAAGCTAAGCTATATATTTTTTCTTATATATAATCTATACTCATAGGAATGGTAATTATTACAAAGTAGTTACAATTTTTATGCAAAAAAATACAACCTCTTGGTTGTATTTTTCTATGTATAAGAGTAAATCTATAAGCCGTGTTCTGTTTATATGGTCATCTATCTAAGACCTATTGTTACCAATAGGTTCATGCGACCTACCTTTGGAACAGCAGCGAGCAACTGCCTTTTATGTTCCCTCTTGGTCTTGCTCCAGATGGGGTTTACATAGCCATTTAGTCACCTAAATGCTGGTGAGCTCTTACCTCACCTTTCCATCCTTACCCATAAAGGGCGGTTTCTTTCTGTTGCACTTTCCTTGGGGTCGCCCCCACTGGGTGTTATCCAGCATCTTGCTCTATGGAGCACGGACTTTCCTCATGC
>CAYZZR010000119.1:0-6750 GCA_964482775.1 uncultured Tissierella sp.
AAAGACCTTCGGCGAGTACTGGACGGCGGAGACCTCCACCCTCCAGGCGCCGGACGGACAGATATGGTTCGGCAGCGGCTGGGTGGGCCAGCCCATGATCGTGGAATGGCCCAAATCCACCCGCGCCGTCATGAATATGTACGACTGGGCCAAAAGCGCGGAGAGCCTGGTGGAGGTCATATACCCCACCATGGACGGGCATATATATTTCCTGGAGCTCACCACCGGCAAGCCCACCAGGGACGCGCTGAATCTGGGCTATACCTTCAAGGGCACCGGCGCCCTGGACCCCCGGGGCTATCCTCTGATGTATCTCGGCGCCGGCTACGACAGCATGAACGGCAAATCCCGGGCCATGATAATAAGCCTTATCGACGGCAGCGTGCTCTATGAGTTCGGCGCGGGAGACGGCTTCGCCATACGCGACTGGCCCATGTTCGACGGCTCCCCCCTGGTGGACGCGGAGACCGATCAGCTCATATACCCCAGCGAGAACGGAGTCATATATATCATCAAGCTAAATTCCAAATACAGCGAAAGCGCCGGCACCGTATCCATAGAGCCGGAGGTCGTCAAGTGGCGCTACAGCGCCTACCGCACCACGGTGTATACCTACTGGCTGGGCATGGAGTCCTCCGCCGTTATATGGCAGAGCCATCTTATCGTGCCGGACAACGGCGGCAACCTGATGTGTCTGGACCTCAAGACCCTCACCCTGGACTGGGTGGCGGACGTGCTGGACGACACCAACTGCACGCCGGTGCTGGAGCTGGAGGACGGCCACCCATACGTCTATCTGAGCACCTCCTTCCACGCTGGCTGGCGGGCCGGCGAAAACGAGACCGCCACCATACCCATATGGAAGATAGACGCGGAGACGGGAGAGACCGTGTGGCACACGGACTACACCTGCTACACCGTGAAGGGCGTGTCCGGCGGGGTTCAGGCCACGGCGGCCCTGGGCAGGAACAAGGTGTCCGACCTTGTATACGTCCCCGTGGCCCGCACCGGGGCCCACGGCAGCGCCGGCCGGCTCGTCGCCCTGGACAAGGCCACCGGCGAGGAGGTGTGGAGCTTCGTAACGGAGATGTACAGCTGGTCCAGTCCCACGCTGTTTTATGACGACGCCGGCAACGGCTATCTCATATACTGTACCGCGGGGCACTATATGTACCTGCTGGACGCCCGCACCGGGGAGAAGCTCGCGGAAATGAATCTGGGCGGACTTATTGAGGCGTCTCCGGCGGTGTACGACGACTATGTGGTGATCGGCACCCGGACCTACAGCATATACGGCGTCAAGCTGAAATAAAAAACGGGCGGGTTAAAAACCGCCCGTTTTTTTAAATTGCCTCTTGAAATATCAGGAGGCGTATGCTATTATAAGCGGGCGTTGTTGATAACCGGGTGTGGCGCAGATGGTAGCGCGCTTGAATGGGGTTCAAGAGGCCGCTGGTTCAAATCCAGTCACTCGGACCAGATTGCATCTGGAGGCAGATCGCCTCCGGGTGCAATTTATATTTCAGCTTTCCGCCCGGTAACGGGCAAGTCCTGTAATTCCACTCCGACCAATTAATGATAATCCGAACTACATTGCCCAATTGGGCAGTGTGTTCGGATTTGTCATTTCTAGGGTGGAAGCAAAAATTCCTGCCCTTGTACTTTTGCATTCTCCTTGCTATAATTATTCAATTAAAGTGTGTGCAAAATCGGAATTTGCATAGGAGATTATATACATGAAAATTGAGAAAGTTACAGCAGATAAAAAAGCATATTTAGATTTGCTGCTACTTGCTGATGAACAGGAAGATATGATTGACAAATATCTCGACCGCGGCGAAATGTTTGTTTTATATGACGATAATGTCAAAGCTGAATGTGTAGTAACAAAAGAAGCGGAAGGCGTATATGAACTAAAGAATATAGCTGTGTCACCAGCGTTTCAACGGCAAGGATACGGAAAGCGCCTGATAGAATATGTTTTTTCCTATTATATTGACTGTAAGAGTATGCTTGTAGGAACCGGCGATGTGCCATCTTCTCTCGGCTTCTACCACAGTTGCGGGTTTTGCGAATCACATCGCATCAAGAACTTTTTCACGGATAATTATGACCATGTGATGTTTGAAGAAGGGACACAGCTTGTAGATATGGTTTACCTAAAAAGAGAGCGATAACTTCCAGCTTATCGGGCAGATAGGAAAGGCGGGAGCATCGTTTAAGATGTTCCCGCCCTTTTTATGCCTTGTCGTTGTTTCCCGGCTCTTTCCCTGTCGGTTACGCCGTCAAATGCTGTTCATCGAACAGGCGTCCTTGAAAGATAGTCCCGTCATGGAGCAGGAAACGGCCTCTTGCGTCTTTAGGGATGAGATCGGCGGCGGGGCTGTCGAGGATGATATGGGACAGCACATTGTCAGCCCTGCCGCATATACGGCAATCAATGCTGTTGCGCATCTGCCCGGAAAGGATGGTCGCGTCCGGGCGCTGTGCTGCCAGAATCAGATGGATACCAAAGGCGCGGCCCTGCCGTGCAAGCACAGGCAGCTTGCTTTCAATTTGCGCCGCAAGGTCTTTCTGTTCCTTGCTCAGCCCGGCCTTGTCCGGCGCCTCCGCCACCTCGTCACAGGCGAAGATCAGGCGCGGCTGGCGGTCACCCGTGGCCCGTATACCCGTCATTGTTGGCGCAGCAAGCGTCCCGAAACAGGGTCTTGCGGCTTTCCAGCCCGGCGCCAGGCAGTTCTTTGTTACTGCTCTCCTGCCAATCGGCTTTGGTGTTGGAGCCCACACAGGTCTCGGGGAACGCGTTGACGCCTTTTTCCGCATCTCGGCGCGGATCGCCTCCAGAACGGGCATCTCCTGAATGCAGTCATTGCAGGTGGTCGTTCAAAGGTTCGCCATTGTGAGGTCATAATCAACACTGAAATAGGGGCCGAGCTCACGGGAGAGAATCTTTGCGGGGTCGCTGACCGTGATCGTTTTTTTCCGCCAGCGGGAAGAACACCATGGAGTGTCTCAACGCTTCTGATAGCCGTTGCCATTCCAGATGTCATGCCCATGCTTTTCCGGCCCATATTGGTGGAGTTTCAGACTTAAAATACTCCTCACTAAACAGTGCGTTTACTTTTTTTGTCCAAGCCCTTTAAGTGGAAGCAGGATTATTCTGCCAAGGCCCTCCTCCAGCGCTGTCTTTTCGCTGCTGAGAAGGGTTGGCTGTACATCCCGGCCTATTTATGTGATTGCGTTGTTCGAGATTTGAAGTATAATAAGCTCAGCGAAATAGAGTCGGGCGTATGCCATGGAATTCCTGACGGTGAAGGAAGCTGCCAGGAAATTGGGAACCTCCGGCTTATCCCTTCCGCAGCCCGTAAGCCGGAGGACAGCGCCGCGCCCAAGTCCAAGCCCCAGCGGCAAAATAGCTGACATTTTTGATAGGAGGAGTTGTCATCGAAGCACTCAAAAGCAAGCTTGCCGGCTTTTGGCAGCGGCCGGGCGACATACTGAGCTTACGCGCTATCCGCCCGGAAATGCTGCCCTTCTTCTTCGGCTGGGTCGTTATTTTTACCTGGCTTTACTGTTATCTGCTTCCCAATGGCAGCCTCCTCTTTTTAGACAGCGCGGCGCTAACCGGCTATGAGCGGGCCGGAACCTATACATGGCTGATCGTTTGCCCGCTCATTACGCTGCTGTCAACGGGCGTCCGCTATGTGCCAAAGACCATGTACAGCGTGATGCTCGGCCTTGGCTGCTTCATCGGTCTGCTCTTTTTCGATACCGGGAGCATAACGCTGGCGCTGCAGATCATCATTGCCGCCTGTGCCGGCCACGTCTTTGACTCGTGCTTATACGGCTTTTTTATGATGCTCAATAACGCCGAGAAGTTTTATTCCATGATTCTCGGCATTCTATTGCCAAAGCTCCTGGTGCTCTTAGGTCCGCTAATCTCAAAGGCCCTGAGGATCATTGAATACGCTGAATTCATCTCTCTGTGCTGTCTGCTGGCCATGCTGGTCTGCTCCACCTTTTTTTACAGAGAGCAAGCCCTCATACCCCGCGTGGAAAAGCCGCCCTTCCCCAAGAAAGCATGGTCGCTTATGGCGATGGTGTTCATTGTGCTGGCCTTTCAGGATGTGATCGCGCCGCTGACGCTCGTCAGCCTGAAGGCCGCCTCCGGGCAGTCGATAGAGCTGTGGTATTTTTGCGGCATCGCCGCGGGGCTGCTCCTGGTGCTCCTGCTGCAAAGGCGCTTGAATATCAACATCGGCTTGATGCTGAATCTCTCCATGGCGCTGCTGGCGGTGGGGTTTGTTATTAACATGGCGGCAAGGGAATATCGGGAAGCCGTCATGCTGACTTCGGTTTTCTTCGGCGCGGCCTACAGCATCGGCATGGTCAACATTTATTATTTGGCGGGCTTTATGGCCAAAAAATTCCGGAACATCACCTTTTTTCGCGTCGGGATCATGCTCTCGTCCGTGTACTACTTCTATGGCTTTGGCACGGTGCACGCGCTGGGCGGTATGCTGCCCATCATGAATATCATCTCCATCTGCGTGATAATTCTGTTTTTTGTCCTGTCCCCCCTGTTCCTTCGTTTGCTTTACGATGAGGAATGGATAGACGACAGCTACCGGCAGGATGTGACCTTTGAAAGCCGCCTGCAGGCCAAGCTCAGGGAGCTGAGGCTCTCGCCAAAGGAGACCGAGCTCTGTGAGCTGCTGCTGCGGGGCTATACGCTGCGTCAGACCTCCGCCATGATGGGCGTGGCTTATCCCACGGCAAATACCTATTGCACCGCGCTTTATCGCAAGCTGAATATCAACAGCCGCACCGAGCTCACGCTTCTATTCAAGGACTATATTCAATAATACAACATATAGTTATGTGATTCTAAAAGCATACAAAATACAGGGCCTCATTAGTTTTAATGAGGCCCTGTATTTTCTTCTCAGCCAAATTAATGAATTGCCTGTCGGCAATTATTCCCGCAAGATGAGCTTGCGAAAGCATATCTGTGCGGAAGGAGAAGGACTGAAATGTCATTTTGGGAGCGGTTGAAAAAACAGCTTGTCAAGCCTGGAGAGCGGCTTCCTTCAGAGAACGCGGAGCGAGGGCCCTTGGGTCTTACCGCCAGAGAGACGGAGGTGTTTCGGCTTCTGCTGGAGGGGTATACGCTGAAGGAAACGGCAGATTTGCTTGGAGTGAAGTCCTCCACGGTCAATACGCATACGACTTCGATCTACAAAAAATTGAACGTCACCTCACGGGCGGAGCTGATCATCCGTTATCGAGATTATGAAAAGGAGAATACCAAATGAAAAAACAACACTGTCTTTTAGCTTCCAAGCTCTTGATGATTGCCTTATTAACGCTTGCATTGATGCTGTCTCTGTGCGCCTGCGGTAAAAAAGCGCCGGCAGGCGGCGGAACCGGCGGCGCGGAACAAAGCAAAGCGGGACAGACTATTGAAATCGAGTTAAGCGATGGAAGCAAGAAAATTGTAGAAATGCAGGACGGCTTTTATCCTTTTAACAATGACGGCCCTTTGAAGGTTACGGAGCTGCAATATTTGAGAAACGAACCTGAACAGGGAAATGCCAGACTCAAGCTGGTATTTCAGGGCAATCCCGAATTTGCGCTTGCCTTTCTGATCAAAAAAGAAGTAGCCCACGGCGACTATTCCCTGGCATGGGAGAAATCGGACAGCGTTATTTATGCAGCCTCATTGGATGCCGATGGTTTTTACGGCACGGGCGGCGAATGGTTCATGCCTGAAAACCCCTCGGACTATGAAATCCGCATCTTTGATGATCCAACGGCTGAAAAGCCTCTTGAGCTTGCCTTTATCCCCTTGCTTGAGGAGAAATAAAAATAAAAAAACGGATGGGTGCAATGCTGCTTGCCATCGCCATTTGCGTATTGTCCGGCTGCGGCACAGGTACGGGAGCGCCCGGTCCAGCCTCCAGAGGGAGAGGGCCAGCCGTCAGACGCCGACGCCGGGGAACGGGAAATTCCCGTGGAGCTGCCGGAGGATGTGATTACCGTGGAGCATATTCCGGAGATCGACGAGTTCAACTGGCTCATCAAAATCGACAAGAAATACCCCACCACCATTACCAGTGACGGCATGACCCTGGATGTGGATATGCACATCAAATTCATTGTGGAAAAGAAGGGCGGCAAGACGCCGCTGGGGACCTATCAGGGCATTTTCTACGGCGACGGCGACCTGAACAGAGAAAAATTCATCGCCTTTATGAATGAACAGCTTGCGGGAACTGGCGCGGAGCTTGTGGACTTTCAGGAGACGGACAGCGTGGAGGAGGTTCCCGTCACGGTCGAGGTGGTTGAGATGGACGACGCGGCCTTTCACAAGGTGATGTACCCAGGCTATGATCCCGATATGGCCGGCGAGAAGGCTACCTACGAAAACTATCATGAATGGATTCCCTTTGCCCATTTTCCGGGCACGCTCATGGCGATAGGCGAGGTGACCAGTCCCATATCTCTCACCTACACCTTCACGCTGCGGGTGCCGAGGCGGGGCTGATCACCACCCCCAGCAGCGGCTCCAAAGCCGAAAGTCAGCCCTATCGGCTGGGGATTTACGGCGACATGGCGAGCATACACTTCCCGGCGGCGGAGAAAGCCGGCATTGCGGAATGCTATGCCAGCGGCAGGCTCACAAAAACGCCCATCCTGCCCGATTAGGAAAAAATGAGGCGCTGAGCTCCGCCTGTGTAAAGCGGCTGC
>CAYZZR010000120.1:0-6745 GCA_964482775.1 uncultured Tissierella sp.
AATGATTGAGAGAAATACTACTATTCCGTCAAAGAAATCACAGGTATTCTCAACAGCTTCAGACAATCAAACATCTGTAGACATTCATGTTCTACAAGGTGAAAGACAAATGGCAAATGACAATACAACATTAGGTAGATTCCAACTTAGTGGTATAGCTCCAGCTAGGAGAGGAGTGCCACAAATTGAAGTTACATTTGATATAGATGCAAATGGTATAGTAAATGTAAGTGCCAAGGATTTAGGGACTGGTAAAGAACAAAAAATTACAATTTCAGCATCTACTAAGCTTTCAGAAGAAGAAATTGAAAAGAAAGTAAAAGAAGCAGAAAAATTTGCTGACGAAGATAAGAAGAAGAAGGAAACTATTGAAATAAGAAACAATGGAGATTCAATGGTATATCAAACAGAAAAAACTCTTAAGGATTTAGAAGGTAAGATATCTGAAGATGAAAAATCAAAAGTGACAACTAAATTAGATGCGCTTAAGAAGTCCTTAGAGGGTGAAGATACAGATGATATAAAGAAGAAAACAGAAGAACTTACAGAAGAGTTTTATGCTATTTCTCAAAAGCTATATGAAAACACACAAGGCCAAGGAGATGGAAGTGGCTCAAACCCAGAAGACGATGTAGTAGATGCAGATTATGAAGTAGTAGACGAAGACTAAAGATGATAAGCTAAATCCTCGGATTTAGCTTATCCTATGTTAGTATTCAAGACAAGGATGGTGAAGTTGTTGAGAGATTTTTATGAAATTCTTGGAGTAGATAGAAATGCTTCCTCTGAAGAGATTAAAAAGTCATATAGAAATTTAGCTAAAAAATATCACCCTGACCTAAACCCAAATAATAGCGAAGCAGAACAAAAGTTTAAGGAAGCAAATGCAGCCTATGAAGTACTAATTGATGATGATAAACGAGCTAGATATGATAGGTTCGGGGAAGAAGGAGTCAACGGTCAAGGTGGAGGTCAAGGCTTTGGTGGATTTGGAGATATCTTCGATGATATCTTCGATATATTCGGCGGCGGTGGATTCGGTGGTGGATATTCACAATCACGTAAAACTGGTCCCGTAAGAGGAGCAGATTTAAGATATGATTTAACTATTGAATTTGAAGAAGCTATATTTGGAGTTGAAAAGGAGATTCATCTTAGAAAGAATGAAACTTGCGGAACCTGTAAAGGAACAGGTGCTGAGCCTGGAACACATAAGGAAACTTGTAGCAAATGTAATGGGAGAGGGCAGGTGCAATATACACAACAATCTCCATTTGGTCAATTTGTAAGGGTTGGGACCTGTGATGCATGTAATGGAACAGGTGAAATAATCAAAGAAAAGTGCAATACATGTAGTGGTAGTGGAATGGAAGTAAAGGATAAAAAGATCAAGGTGAAGGTACCAGCAGGTGTAAATGAGGAGTCCATTATCTCAATTAGAGGTGAAGGAGAGGGCGGCCTTAGAGGAGGTAGTCCAGGGGATTTATATATTTATATTGATGTAAAAGAGGATGAGATCTTTAAGCGAGAAGGCAATAATATATTTATCAACATACCTATATCTTTTACTGAAGCTGCATTAGGAGCAGAAATAGATGTACCAACCTTGGAAGGACAAGAGAAATTTGATCTACCTCAAGGAACTCAAACAGGTGCTAGATTTAGGTTAAAAAATAAAGGTGTTCCAAATCTAAGAACATCAGGTAGAGGAGATCTCTACTTTACAGTGGATGTAAAAGTTCCTACCAAGTTAAATGAGAAACAGAAAAACCTATTGATTGAATTCGCAAAGGAACATGGAGAGGAATATAAAGAAGAGAAAAAAACTTTCTTTAAAAAGGTAAAGGATGCATTTAAATAACAATCACCTTTGGTGATTGTTATCTTTTGTTGTGCTAGTAATTTTATTTGTTATAAGTTATAATGAGGTGAAGAAGTCCCCTACCTCATTGCAGCGGGGTGTAGAAACTGCAAGCAGTTTCATCGAAGCTTAAATTATTTGAAAGATATGTCTAAACACTAAAGGTTATGATAAAAAGGATGTGTTGTTTGTGAAATGGCTAGAAGTCCAAATAAAGACTAGCTCTGAAAATGAGGATATGGTAGTTGATACATTATACAAATATGGTGCTACAGGTTTAGCAATAGAAGATCCAAATGATATAGTGGAATTTTCTAGAACGGAAAAGGATTGGGATTTTATTGATGCTAGTCTTACTGAGAATCCATTAAAAGGTATAGTCATAAAGGCATATTACGAAATTAACAAGGAGATATTGGATACTATTGAGCTAATAAAAGATGAGATTGAGAGATATCCTGTCCATAAAGGTGAGGAGCCATATGGAGTCATTAACACATTAGAGGTTGATGATGAAGATTGGGCAGATAATTGGAAACTCTATTTTTCTACTTTAAAAATCGCTGACAAAATTATTATTAAACCTTCCTGGGAGCAGTATGAAAAAAGGGAAGGGGATATTATTATAGAATTAGATCCAGGTATGGCCTTTGGTACTGGAAGTCATGAAACTACCAAAATGTGTGCTGAGGCTTTGTACAAATATGTAAATGAAGGCTCTATCGTTTTTGATATAGGTTGCGGTAGTGGCATACTTAGTATAGTTGCTGCTAAATTAGGAGCAAAAAAGGTTACTGCCATAGATTTAGATGAAGTATGTGTAAAAACCTCATTGGAAAATGTAAGAAGCAATGATACAGAGGATACTATTGATGTAGTACATGGCAATCTTTTAGATGTAATTGAGGGGAAAGCAGATATTATAGTAGCCAATATAGTTGCTGAAATCATAGTTGAAATGAGTAACTATTTGAAAAACTACTTAAAATCAAAAGGGATATTTATATGTTCAGGAATTATTAATGAAAAGATACCTATGGTTAAAAATGCTTTATTAGAAAATGGTTTTAATATACTAGAAATCAATCAAAATAATGATTGGGCTTCAATAACAGCCACAATTTAGGGATGATGATATGCATAAATTTTTCATAGAAAAAGATCAAATTGACCAGGAGAAAATTTATATTATTGGTAGCGATGTAAAGCATATCAAGGATGTACTTAGACTTAGAATAAATGATAAAGTTGAAGTAGCCTGTGATGGTATAAACTATCAATGTGAAATTGAAGAGATATTAAAGGATAAGGTGTCTTTGAGTGTAAGTAGCAAGGAAGAAGGCAAGAATGAATCTCAAGTAGATTTAGTATTGTTTCAAGGCTTATCAAAAGGAAACAAGATGGACTTAATATTTCAAAAGGGCACAGAGATAGGTATAAAGGAGTTTTACCCAGTTGCTACATATAGATCTGTAGTAAAAATAAATGATATAAAGAAGGAGCAAACAAAGGTTGTAAGATGGAATGCAATAGTTGAAGAGGCTTCGAAGCAATCCAAAAGAGATTTCATTCCTCAAGTGAGAAATATCATCAATTTTCGTGAGATGTTAGAGCTACTAAAGGGAGAGCTAAATATTATAGTTCCATATGAAGATGAAGTACTTACAACTATAAAAGAAGGAATATCAAATATGAAGACAGGGAAAATAAATATAATAATTGGGCCAGAGGGAGGATTTGAAGCTGATGAGATTCAAAGCCTAAAGGAAATAGGTGCTCAAGTAGTATCTTTAGGACCAAGAATTCTAAGAACGGAAACTGCAGGATTAGTAGCAGCTACTATTATATTATATGAAGTAGGAAATTTAGGAGTGATTTAATGAAAACCGTAGCATTTCATACCTTAGGTTGCAAGGTAAATCAATATGAAACTGAAGCTATGGAGGAACTATTTGAAAAGAATGGATATTCAATAATCGATCAAGATGAAGCGGCAGATGTTTATGTAATAAACACTTGCACAGTAACAAATTTATCAGATAGAAAATCGAGGCAATTCATCAGAAAAGCAAAAAAAATCAATGAAGAATCGATTATAGCTGTTGTTGGGTGTTATTCACAGATTTCTCCAAAGGAAGTAGAAGACATAGAAGGTGTAGATGTAATCATTGGAACAAGTGATAGACAAAGAATTGTAGAGCTTTGTGAAAAATCAAAGGAAATCAATCAAAAGATAAATATAGTTAGAAATATAAAAACTTATAAGGAATTTGAAAAGATAAATATTGCCCAAATCAAGTCTAAAACTAGAGGCAATATTAAAATCCAAGATGGATGTAATCAGTTTTGTAGTTATTGTATAATACCCTATGCTAGAGGACCTATTAGAAGCAGGGAACTAGATGATATAGTTGCAGAGACTAAAAAATTATCCAATGCTGGCTTTAAGGAAGTAGTATTGACCGGAATACATGTTGCATCCTATGGTAAAGATTCTAACAAACTTCCTTTAATAGAAGTAATCAAGGCTATTGGTCAAGTAGAAGGAATAGAAAGAATTAGACTTAGTTCTCTTGAACCCTCAATTATAGATGAAGATTTTATGAAATCCATAGTGGCTGTAAATAAAGTATGTGATCATTTTCATTTATCTTTGCAAAGTGGTAGCAATACTGTTTTAGAAAGAATGAATAGAAAATATACAACTGAAATTTTTAGAGAAAAGGTCGACATTATAAAGAAGTATATGCCTAATGTAGGATTGACTACAGATATAATTGTAGGTTTTCCAGGGGAAACAGATGAAGAATTCGATGAAACATGCAAATTTGTAAAGGAAATTGGATTTTCAAAAATTCATGTCTTTAAGTATTCACCTAGAAAAGGCACACCTGCAGCCAAGATGGAGAACCAAGTTGACGGAAATATTAAAAATTTAAGAAGTGAGAAATTGATTGATATAGGACAAGAATTAACGATAGATTTTAACAATAGATTTATCAATCAGGAGTTAGAAGTCTTGTTTGAAGAGTTGAACAATAAGATAGCTAATTCATATGAAGGCTATACAACTAACTATATAAGAACTAGATTAATAACTGATGAAATAGTAATTGGTAAAATAAAAAAAGTAAAGATAGAAAGTGTAAATAATGATATACTAATTTCAAGATAAGTAGATTAATTTTAAAGGAGGTGAAGCATATGGATTGTATTTTTTGCAAGATAATCAATAAAGAAATTCCTAGTACACTAATATATGAGGATGAGAAAGTAGTAGCATTTCATGATATCAATCCCCAAGCTCCAGTTCACTTTTTAATTATTCCTAAGGATCATATTGAATCAAATGATGATATTACAGATGAACATTCCACTATCATTGGACATGTCTTTGCTGTAGCTAAAAGATTAGCTAAAGAGAATGGACTTAACAATGGATACCGAATAGTGAACAATTGTAAAGAAGACGGAGGTCAAAGTGTAAACCATATTCATTTTCATGTATTAGGGGGCAGGAAAATGCTATGGCCACCAGGTTAAAAAGGTGTTGAATTAATTATGCATATAATGTATAATTATCTAGTGTGCAAACCTTAACCGTAGTAGTATGAAAGTACTCTTGTAGTTAAGAGGGGAGGGAAGATCGATGTCAGAAATTAAGGTAGGAGAAAACGAATCTCTTGATAATGCGTTGAAAAGATTTAAAAGACAATGTGCGCGTTCAGGTGTTATGGGTGAAGTAAGAAAAAGAGAACACTATGAAAAACCAAGTGTAAAGCGTAAAAAGAAATCTGAAGAAGCTAGAAAAAAGAAACATTCAAAGTTTTAATTAAATGAGAAGGTGAATTTATGTCCCTTAAAGAGCAACTTATGGGTGATTTAAAAGCATCCATGAAAAACAAAGATACTATTAGAAAAAATACTGTAACTATGGTAAGAGCCGCAATAAAGCAGATTGAAGTAGATGAAAGAAAAGATGTTACTGATGAAGAAATATTAGAAATCATGAGTAAGCAGGTAAAAGAAAAAAGATTTGCTATAGAAGAATTTAAAAAGGGTTCAAGAGAAGATTTAGTTGAACTAACAGAAACTGAAATAGAAATTCTTTTAGAATACTTACCTAAACAACTTACTGAAGAAGAAGTTGAGCAAATTGTTGCTGAAACAATAAAAGAAATCAACGCTACCTCTATGAAGGATATAGGATTAATAATGAAAGCTGTTATGCCTAAAGTAAAGGGTAGAACAGATGGAAATATAGTAAATAAGGTAGTAAAAAAAGCGTTTAATTAACCTGAGTTTGAAAAACTCAGGTTTTTTTATACTATTGACGTATATTTAACAAAAAAATGGGTATAAAATTTTTACATGGTATAATATACATAAGGGGGTGTAAATCAATATGAAAAGAATAAGTATTATCACAATAATTCTTTTGCTTCTTTTAAGTAATCTAACATTAGCTGAGGGTGAATCAAAAGTATACGTAGTTCCAATAAAAGGAGAGATAAATCGGGCTACTAGTAATTTTGTCAAAGATGTGTTAAATGACTTAAATGAAGAGAATGTAGCGGCTATAATCTTTGAGATAGATACCTATGGCGGTTTAATAGATGAAGCTATAGAGATTAGGGATGCAATTATTTCTAGCAAAAACCCTACTATCTCATTTGTAAATAATACAGCAGCTTCAGCTGGAGTTCTAATTACAATAGCTAGCGAGAATGTTGTAATGGCAACTAATTCTTCAATAGGGTCAGCTGAAACAATTCCAAATACTGAGAAAGTACTATCAATGTGGAGATCGGTACTTAGAGATACTGCTCAACATAGAGGAAGAGAAAATAGAATTATTGAAGCCATGGCTGATAAAGATATTAT
>CAYZZR010000121.1:0-6651 GCA_964482775.1 uncultured Tissierella sp.
TGGCCAAAGCGTAATGGACTTATATCTAGCTGGAGCAGAAAAATAGCTAGGCATCAGGCATGGTTTGGTTTTATAGTTTGCTTATATCCTACTTCTCATAAATAATGACAATTGGCTTCTTGCCATCATAGATTAATTCTTCACTTTCAGCAACACCCATAGCTCTATCAACATAGCATCTACTTACAACGTTTCCATCTCTTATATGACTATTTACTGTTGTTATATTGCATAAGCACTCAATGCTTATACCATTGATAAGGTGAATAGTTGTAGTATTTACTGTCTTAGTTATATTTTTTATATGTTTAATATTTATGTAACCCATAGCGCCATCATTTTTATAGAGTGGATTTCTAGTCTTTAAAGGTATAAAAACATCATTTTTACTAAGTGGTATGGGTACTTGAGAAGGTGCTGAAATCAATGAGGAATACCTCTTTTTTGTTTCTTTTAAATCTATCATGTAGTGCTTACAAATTTTATTCATCACTGATCTCATATTCTTTTCAATAATTTTAGGTTGTCCTTTTTTAGTATAAACCATTGTACAGTTACCCTTATCGTCCACATATAAAGGCAAAATTGCCATAAGCTCATCTCTTAATACATCTTCCATTTTCCATTCCTCCTTTACCAGTTTTTGTTCTTGTTTTCATAATATCAGAACGTATGTTTATTTGCAAGAAAATTATAAAATTTATGGACTTATATAAAGTCATTAGTTT
This sequence comes from uncultured Tissierella sp., assembly GCA_964482775.1. Classification (GTDB taxonomy): domain Bacteria; phylum Bacillota; class Clostridia; order Tissierellales; family Tissierellaceae; genus Tissierella_B. Next base: position 729 of record CAYZZR010000121.1, read on the forward strand.
TTGTTAATTAGTTTCAAAATAGAGCTTTTGTAACAATTACCTTCATCCTCCTATAACTCATTTGATGCTTCTACAATATCTTTAAGGTTTTGCTTTAATATTTGAAGAGCATTCTCTTCAGATAAAGGTCTACTAAACAAATAACCCTGCATTATATCACAATCGTGTTCTATTAAATATTTCTTTTGTTCTTCAAGCTCTACGCCTTCTGCAACAACAGCTAGCCCAATTTTATGTGCCATAGAAATAATGTCCCCTGTTATCAGATTTTCATTTTCAATAGTTGGTATTTTATCAATGAAATACTTATCGATTTTAACACAATCTATATTCAACTCTCTTAGACGTGAAAAAGATGAATATCCAGTTCCAAAATCATCCAATGCTATGGAGATACCTTTATATCTTAAACTTTTTAGCTTTTCGTTGATAATTTTATAATTGCTTAATAATATTGATTCAGTGATTTCTAATTCCAAATTTGATTCTTTAATTCCATTTTCTAAGATTATATTGGTTACTGTTGTTGAAAAGTCATCTTTAAGTAGTTGAATCCCTGATATATTAACTGCCACCTTTAATTGGTTATATCCTTGAGTCTGTATTGTATTTATGAAACTACAAGCTTTTTTTAAGATTAAGTTTCCTAGTGAAGATATTAAATGTTTTCTTTCAGCTACATCTATAAACTCAGCAGGGGAAACGAATCCAAGTTTTTCAGATTTCATGCGTGCTAAGGCTTCAAAACCAATAATCTGATTTGTTTTTAAATCAACTAAAGGTTGATATTCTAAATATATTTTTTTTGTGTTGATTTCAGATATGGCTCTCCTAAGCTCACTTTCTATAAGATCCTCACGCTGTAACCTGCTCTCCATTTCTTCATTGAAAAATGCATAATTAATTGAATCATTGCTATTGATGTTATTTAATGATACTGAAACATCCTTTAGAAGCTTGTCTACATTATTATAGTTGTTTTGCATCTCTACTATTCCAATATGTGTTTCTATATATTTATCACCAGCTGTAGTAGAAAGTGGACTATTAAACATATGATTAATTTTATTTATTAATGCAATCAAATCTCTTTTATCGTTATAATTGTCAACATATAGAACAAATTCATATGTAGAAAATTTTGTAAGTATCTTATATGGCTCTACTAATTCTCTAAGTTTATTTGCTAATTCAAGTAGGATATTGTCACCATATTGAAAGCCAAAGGTTAAGTTAATAGTCTTAATATTTTTGAATTGTATCAACAATATTGCCTTTTTATAGCTCTTGTTTTTCGTAATTTCTTTGCTTAAATATTCTTTAAGATATTCTCTATTTGGTAAATTAGTTAAAGGATCATAATATGCTAACTTTAATAGTTTTTTATTTTTTATTTTTGCTGATATTGTTGCATAAAACAAAGAGCCTAATATGATTGATAAAACTACAAATCCCATTATGGAAATTTGTCTTATAATTTCTTCTGTATCACTTAATGATTGAATTACTCTTAATGTTCCAATTTTAGTATCATCAATATAAACTGGTACATAAACTTCATAAACATTTACTTCATCAGTATTATTTATAAAACCATACTCTCGGTTTTCTAGTGTTGCATTTTTTGCTTCCTGATTAGTCATTTTCAATCCAATGTCCTTATCATCAGTGCTGCTAAGCACAATAAAATCATTATCTAAAAAATAGATATTAGATTCAACATTGGTGATTTGCATCTCATCAATAATCTGTTGCATCTCAAATTTGCCAAGAAATTCATGAATTGTTTTTGCCATTACCCCTATTTGAATTAAACCACCATCAGAGGTCTTGAAATATCCATATTTATAGTAATTTCCTGTAATTGAATCTTGTCTTATATCTCCAATAAAACTCGGTAATTCACCAATCATAAAATTATGAACAGGATGTCCTTTAAATGTGACCCAACCAATTAGTTCTTCCATATTAGAATAAATTAATTCTCCTTGAGAATTATAATAATCAATTTCATCAACTTCTAGTATATCTGCTAATTCCATTAGTAATTTATTACTGTGGTTTCCATCATACAGAGCAGCTGTCCTGCTAGCCACTAGTATCTTTTCTTCAAGTAGACCATTTATTATTTTGTGAGCTTCACTTGACTTAGACATGATATGGGTATAACTCTTAGCTAAGTTTAGTGACTCTTCCTTCATATTATCATAATAGTAGTTTTGTATACTTGTGATAGTTATGTTGCCTACTATAAGAAACAACATAGTAATTATAATTAAGGGTATTATAAAAGTTCTCGAATCTACGGCTCTCAATTTGTTTCTATTCCTCATAATTAGCAACTCCTTAGTAAATTCTTATTCTAAATTTATCATAATACTACATTATTCGCAATTAAAATAATAGCTATCAGGCTGTGTCACTGGTGTCTGTTACCTGAAAAATGGGTATCAATCCAATAATGTTAAAATTAAATTGAGTTAGGAGAAAGATACTAGTGACTATAAAAATCGGCTATGCATGTAAGACCATAGGAGTACCAAATACCAATACAAAAAGCTGTACCTTGAAAAGTGCAACTAGTGAGAGATTAATAGAATTAAGCAAGCATAATATAGAAGCTCTAAGTAACACTATTGATTACAATATAGAGAACAATATAAAGCTTTTTCGAATCAGCTCAGATCTTATCCCTTTCGGATCAAGTGCAGTAAATCAAATTAAGTGGTGGGAAGTGTTTTCTAATGAGTTGGATTTTATAGGCCAAAAGATTAAGGAAAGCAATATGCGTGTTTCACTTCATCCTGGACAATATACGGTATTGAACTCCAACAATGAGGATGTTGTAAGAAGGGCTATAGATGATTTAGTTTATCATAATAGAATCCTAGATTCCCTTAAGCTAAACTCTGAACACAAGTTGGTACTTCATGTAGGTGGAGCTTATGATGACAAGAAAAGAGCAATAGAAAGATTTATGGACAATTACAAGCAGCTTGATGACAATGTGAAAAGAAGACTAGTTATTGAAAATGATGATAAAATATACAATATAGAAGAAGTATTAGATATAGGTATCAAGCTAGATATTCCTGTCATATTTGACAATCTACATCATGAAATAAATCCACCAAAGGATATTATGGATGAAAAATATTGGATTGATCAATGCAAGAATACATGGAAGATAGAGGATGGCACACAAAAAATTCATTATTCACAGCAAGCAATAGATAAGAGAAGAGGATCTCATTCTGATTTTATAGGTGTTGAGAAGTTCTTGGAGTTTTTAATGGGTATAGAAGGGGATCATATTGATATAATGCTTGAAGTTAAAGACAAGAATCTATCCTGTATAAAGTGTATCAATTGTACTAATCCTAATTTGAAAATAAATGCTATTGAAAAAGAATGGAGTAAGTATAAATATACTATTTTAGAGCATTCACATTCTGATTATCTTAAAATAAGGAATTTGCTAAAGGATAAAGAGGGATTAAATTCAGTTTCATTCTACAGTATATTAGAAGAAGGAATCATAAAAAGTGGTGATATTGGAAGCTATGAAAATGCAGCACTACATGTATGGGGATACTTCAAGGATAAGGCTAGTCAAAAGGAAAAAGATAATTTCTTTAAATATCTTGATAGATTTAGAAAGCAGGAAATAGGAATAAATACTGTAAAGAACCATTTGAAAAAGCTTACTGATAAGTACAATGAAAGGTATTTACTTGATTCATTTTATTTTGATTTATAGTGGGACAAAGGGACAGGTACACTGTCCCATTTTTGCTCAGGTATATGTTAAAAATTAAAATCCATACATTACAATACCAGTTATTACAAATGCTATCAATGATAGTATAGCTGCTATGATACCATATGGCAATTGTGACGTTGCATGTTCATAATTGTCGCATCCAGTAGCTGATGATGAAAGGATAGTTGCATCAGAGTAGAAGCAAATATGGCTTCCCCAAACTCCAGCTGAGATAACTGCTGATATAGCGATAGATGGGTTCATATCTAGTCTATAGCTTAAGGCAGTTACCAATGGAATAGCGATGGCATACATTCCCCAAGATAGACCCATAATAAACTCTGTTAATCCAAAGAAAAAGAAGATTAGAGCAGGTAGCATCCAAGGACTGACCAAGGTTTCAACTGTATGAATTATTAAATCCATGAATCCTAGTGCTTCGATTCCGTCTGCGAACATATATGCTAAAACAACCATAATTAAAGGCATTAGCATGTTCTTAAATCCTTTAATCACAAGGTCAAAGAACTCGTCTGCATCTACCAATCCTTGAACTAAATAAAATACAAACATAAACCCAAGGGTAGTTATAACTCCATATTGTAAATCTATATCGAAATAGACAGTAGTTCCTATTAGTACAATAATTGGTAAGAAGAAATTCCTTATCTTTGCATCTTTATGCTCTAATACCACTTCTCCTGCACGTATATCTATCTTTTCACTTCCTGGAGGGGCTAGTACCCCTGTTTCTTCAGCCCTTATTTGTGCTTTTTTCATTTTACCAAACAAAGGTATAACTCCAAATATGGTTAGAGGTACCATCAACAAACAAAACCATGCATAAAAATTAAATGGAATTGTTCCAATAAATACTGACAATCCATCCCCATATTGTTGAACAAAAGGATCTGTGGCTTCTAGCTTCATGGTCTCTGTAATAGTTTCATTATATAGTCCGGCGATAAAAACTGCCCAAGTGGATATAGGGATTAGAACTGTATCTGGTGCTGCTGTTGAGTCTACTATGTAGGCTAGGTATTCTCTTGGTACTTTGTGTTTGTCAGTTAATGGTGCCATACAGCTTCCTACTGTTAAGGAATTCAAATAATCGTCAATAAATATAAATAAACCTAAAAGCCAGGTCCATAATAGAGCTGCTCTCCTGGTGTGGGCGCGTTTTGCAACCCAATTTCCAAAGGCATAAACACCTCCTGCTCGCTCGATCAAAGCTACGAAGCTGCCCATCAAGCCACAAACAACAAAAAGCCAAGCAGTATCTTCGCTTATTATATTGCTTATTAGCGAGTTGTTGATCTCTACAAAGAATTGTCCTTGATAAGCCATTAAAAAGCCTAGCAGTACGCCTAAGGTCAAAGATTCAAATACTCTCTTTGTTAGAAAGATATAAATCAAGATAAATAAAGCAGGTATAGTTGACATAATGGGATAGTCCTCAATGAAATGAGGGGTTATAAAAGTAATAATTGCAAAAAGAACAGCTAAAGCCATATATTGAATCATATTTCTATACTTAGATCGTTTAGAAATAGTGTCAAAACTACTGGCATATTCTATGGTAGCCATCAAATCCTCGGCTTGAGTATCCATTACCAAAGAATGCTCGCGCTGTTCTTCATCATCTTCATTTACATCTTTTTCTAGTTTCATGTAACCCTCCTAAAAGTGATTTTTAGATGATTATACCATCTTTTTATCAATTGTCTACATAAATTTTTGGGACAGAGGGACAGGTCAACTGTCCCATTTTTGCTCCTATGACTAAATTGATTTCTATAGGTAATAATAACTAGGTGAAGATGCTCGTTGCAGCAGTGTGTAGAAACTGCAAGCAGTTTCATAAAAGCTTAAAGAGCAAAGGAGTGAATGAATCATGAAAAAAATGCTAGCTATATTTCTTATTTGCATAATTCCAATTACAAGCAGTAGCTGTAAGGTAAATAGACCGGAGATTTCTGAAGATTGGTTAACAGGTAGTGCACAGGTTATGGAAATGAATAGGGAAATAGAGGATGCAGAGGTAGTGGTTGATGAAGGGAAGCTTACCTTTTATATGGTTCCAAGTGAGCAAGAAGAGGTTGATATGGAAAGGGTAAGAGAATTAGGAATTGATTTCTTGAAAATATTTGCTGGTTATAC
>CAYZZR010000122.1:0-6599 GCA_964482775.1 uncultured Tissierella sp.
ATATTTAGAACAGTTAGAGCATCGGATATACAAACTATAAAGGAAGAGACAGACCTTACCTTTGAGGAATCCAAAAGGCTTCCATATCTTAGGACAGGAGATGTATTTATTTCATCAGCATCCATGGGAAGAACCATATTTGCCAGGATTAGGGCAGCATATTCATCAAGCCCTCATACTCAAAACCCTTTTGATGAATTAAAATCAAAAGCCAAGCTAGAGGATGATAAGTTCTATGAGATTATACTAAATAAGCTTCCTATCAATGACTTCGAGTTATTAAACATTATAACTGACATAGAAAAGGAAGTTGGCATAACCTATACAATTGATGCAATTGAAGAAAAACTAAAAAAGATGGTTCAAAAAGCTTATATTTTAAGGGAAGAGACTATTTTTGGGTATAGATATAAGAAAAGATAGAAAATAAAGTCTAGGGGGGATTTATTTGGAAGAACGATTATTTACTGATGATTATTTCTACATAGATTATGGAGAATTGGATGCCTTTTTATTTCATGAAGGTACCTTTTATAAGTCCTATGAGTTTTTAGGCTCTCATAAAGTCAATGAGAATGGAAAGGAATCATTTCGTTTTGTGGTATGGGCTCCAAGAGCAAAGGAGATTTATCTAACAGGAGACTTCAATCAATGGAATGAGACCAGTCTACCTCTAGATAGAATCAAAGAAAGTGGCCTTTGGAATATATGTATAAACAATGTAGAGGAATTTGACTGCTACAAATACCGAATAATCACACAGGAAAATGAGGTCTTGTATAAGTCTGACCCTTATGCCTTTCATGCTGAACTACGTCCTCAAACTGCTTCTAAATACTATGATATAAAAGATTACCAATGGTCTGACCAAAATTGGATAAAGAATAAAACCAACAATCAATATTCTGAGCCCATGAACATATATGAGTTAAATATATTTTCATGGAAGAAAAAGCCCAATGGAGATGTCTATTCCTATAGAGACTTGGCTGATGAACTAGTTCCTTATATCAAGGTTATGGGCTATACACATATTGAATTGATGCCTATTATGGAGCATCCCTTTGATGGTTCCTGGGGCTATCAGCTCACAGGATACTTTGCCCCTACTAGCCGTTATGGGACAGCCAAGGATTTCATGTATTTTGTTGAAGAATGTCATAAAAAAAACATAGGAGTCATTTTGGATTGGGTGCCTGTCCATTTTTGTAAAGATGCTCATGGATTAGCAAAATTTGACGGAAGCTACCTATTTGAATCCTCGGATTATATAAAAGCTGAAAACACCCAATGGGGAACCTTAAACTTCGATTTCAGCAAACCTGAGGTTCTCAGTTTCTTGATATCTAATGCCATGTATTGGCATGATTACTATCATATAGATGGATTTAGAATAGATGCAGTGGCATATATGCTATATCACGATTTTACAGGTAATGATATCAAAAATGAATATGGCGGAAGAGAGAATTTACAAGCAATTGAATTTTTAAGAAAATTAAATAGTGTAATATTTGAAAACTTCCCTCATACTATGATGATAGCCGAAGAATCCACTGCTTGGCCTTTGGTTACCTATCCAGTAGATAAAGGAGGACTAGGATTTAACTACAAATGGAACATGGGTTGGATGAATGACATCCTAGAGTACATGGAAATGGATCCAATATTTAGAAAGGATCACCAAAAGGCACTAACCTTTACTATAAGCTATGCATTTTCAGAAAACTATATATTGCCTCTTAGTCACGATGAAGTTGTCCATGGCAAGAAATCCCTTTTAAATAAGATGCCAGGCTCATATGAAGAGAAGTTTGCAAATCTTAGATTACTCTATCTATATATGTTTGCCCACCCTGGAAAGAAATTGCTCTTTATGGGAGGAGAATTTGGCCAATTCATTGAGTGGGATGAAAACAAGGAACTGGATTGGTTTATTCTAGAGTATGAAATGCATAATAAACTAAAGCACTTTGTCATAGAATTAAATAAGCTATACAGAAGTGAAAGCTGTCTTTATGCAATAGATAGCTCCTTTGATGGTTTCCAATGGATTGAACATGAGAATCATCAGGAAAGTATCATAGCATTTGAAAGAATTGATGAAGATGGAGACAAGCTTATAGCAATATTCAATTTTACTCCAGTAGCCAGAGACAATTATCCTATTGGAGTATCAGAAGAGGGTACTTACAAAACCATCATAAACAGTGACCACAAAAGGTATGGGGGTTCAACAGCTAGAGTGAAGTCCTACAAGACAGCTTTGGATAAATTTCATGGAAGGCACTACTCTATTAGGGTAGATATACCAGCCTTAGGCGGTTTGTTCTTAAAACATAAAAAATAGGGGGGAGTAAGATGATTGATAAAAAAGTTGTGGCAATGCTCTTAGCAGGAGGTCAAGGCTCTAGACTAAAAGCATTAACACGAAAGGTTGCAAAACCAGCAGTTCCCTTTGGAGGAAAGTATAGAATCATCGATTTTGTTTTAAGTAATGCTACTAATTCAGGAATAAATGATATAGGTATTCTTACCCAATACAAGCCATATTTGCTAAATACTCATATAGGCATAGGTTCTGCATGGGACTATGACAGAAACTCAGGAGGACTAAGGGTATTGCCACCATTTACCTCTGAGGATGGTGGTAGATGGTATACAGGTACTGCAAATGCTATATTTGAAAACATCGATTACATTGAAGAACTGGATCCTCAATATGTTTTGATTCTATCTGGAGATCATATTTACAAAATGGATTATAAGAAGCTACTAAAGGCCCATCAGGATAAGAAGGCCGATGTAACCTTGGCTGTAATAGAGGTTCCTTGGGAAGAGGCTTCTAGATTTGGAATCGTAAATGTAGATGAAGAAAAAAGAATCGTAGAATTTGATGAAAAGCCAAAGAAACCAAAGAACAATATGGCATCCATGGGAATTTATATGTTCGATTGGACAGAGCTTAGGAAATATTTAATAAAGGATAGCAAGGATAAAGAATCAGAACATGACTTTGGGAAAAATATCCTACCGATGATGTTAAGTGAAGGAAAAAGCATGTATGCTTGGGTATTTGATGGATATTGGAAGGACGTAGGAACAGTTCGAAGCTATTGGGAATCCAATATGGACCTATTGGACAGAAACAACACCTTAAATATTTTTGAGAAGGACTGGAGAATCTATACAAAATCAAAGAATCTACCACCACAATATATTTCAAGGGAGTCAATTGTTACTAACTCATTGATAAACGAAGGCTGCATAGTAAAGGGTCAGGTAAACAATAGCATCTTGTTTAGCGAGGTAGATATTGAGGCAGGAGCAAAGGTAACTAATTCTGTAATCCTACCAAACTGCACCATCAAAGCAGGTGCTGTTGTAAACAATGCAGTAGTCTTGGAAGGAGTCACCATCAAAGAAGGAGAAAAAATCGGTCAAGTAGATGATGATAATATCTATTTAGTTACAGAAAAGGGATATACAGTTGAATAAAGGGGGAATAAATAATGGAAAACTGCTTAGGAATAATTAGTGTAGGAGATGGGGAGAGCAATTTTGGTACATTATGTATTAACCGCCCTGTCTATATGTTACCCTTTGGAGGCAGATACAGATTAGTTGACTTTACTATATCAAATATGGTAAATCATGAAATTAAAACTGTTGCAGTGTATACAGGTGAAAAGATAAGGTCTACTATGGATCACCTAGGTAATGGGAAACCATGGGATTTAAATAGGAGATTTAATGGACTATTTCTTTTCCCGCCAGTTCATAAAGGGAATGCTGGAGATAAGGAAGGAGATATCTCGGAGTATTACAGTACCTTAGACTTTTTTACCCTTGCCAAGGAAAAATATGTTTTAATTGTACATCCTAATTTTTTAGGAAGTGTAAATCTATCGGATGCTTACAAATATTTTAGAGAGACGGATGCAGATGCAACAATTTTTTATAAAAAACAAGTTGACCCATGGGGTGAATATATAAACTGTGATAAAATTCATTTAAACAAAGATGGAAGTGTCTTAAATATGGGAGTAAACCTAGCAACAGAAAGAGAATTCAATATGTATATAGGTATGGCTTTCATGAAGAAGGATATATTTTTGGATATAGTAAAGACTTCAATGGAAAAAGGGAATGCTCAATATTTGAAACATGCCCTCTTACAAAACAAGGATAAATACAAGATAAATACCTATGAATTTAAAGGTCATGTAGAGAACATTAGAAATCTAAAGAGTTATTATGATGCCAATTTAAATCTCTTAAATAGAGATATCTCACAAGAATTGTTCTTTAAGGCTGGACCAGTATTTACCAAATCCAAGGATGAACCATCTACATTTTATACTGAAAGTGCTAGGGTTCAAAACTCTCTAATAGCAAATGGTTGTGTAATTGAAGGTACAGTTGAGAACTCAGTAATCTTTAGGGGAGTAAATATTGGTAAGAATGCCATAGTTAAAAACTCCATTATAATGCAAAAATCAGATATAAAAGACAACACCATAGTAGTTAATTCTATATTGGATAAATATGCGGTCATAGAGGAAGGCGTAAGGATAATAGGTAGTTCTGTAATGCCTTATGTTGTTGAGAAATATCAAAGGATTAGAAAGGATTAAAGCTTATGAAAATATTATATGCAGCATCTGAAGTAGCACCATTTATGAAAACAGGAGGACTTGCTGACGTAGCAGGTTCATTGCCTATATCTATAAAGGAGGCTGGAGTTGATATTAGAGTTGTAATGCCCTATTACTCCAAGATAGATCATATCTATAAAGACAAAACAAAAAAAATTGCTGAATTTATAGTGGATTTAGGCTGGAGAAGACAGTATGCTGGAATACTATCCTTAGAGCAAGATGGTGTAACCTACTATTTTATAGATAATGAGTATTACTTCAATAGATATAATATATATGGAGAAGTTGATGATGGAGAAAGATTTGTTTTTTTCACAAAAGCCATAGTATTAATGATGAAGAAGCTAAATTTTAGAGCTGATGTAGTCCATTCAAATGATTGGCATACAGGGCTCTTGTCCCTGTTTATAAAGGATTTCGCAAGAGGTGATTTATTCTATCACAATATTAGGACTGTATTTACCATACACAATCTGAAATATCAAGGCGTTTTCCCATCCTCTATCCTAGGGGATGTAGCTGGACTTTCCAATGAATATATAAGTGCTGATGGCTTAGAATTCTATGGAAATGTAAACTTTATGAAGGGTGGAATAGTATATTCAGATACAGTCACTACAGTATCTAAAACCTATGCAGAGGAAATAAAGACCAGCTATTATGGAGAAAACCTAAATGGAATCATAAGGGATCACGAATACAAGCTAATGGGAATTGTAAATGGAATCGACTACAATATTTACAATCCTGAAGTCGATAAAAATATAGTAAAAAATTATAGCATAGAATCCCTAGAGGATAAAAAGAAAAACAAAGAGGAACTACAAAAAATATTTAACCTACCAATAAAGCCAGAAGTTCCTGTAATTGCCATGGTTTCTAGATTGGTAAAGATGAAAGGCTTGGATTTAGTTAGACATATAATGGAAGAGCTGCTTCAGGAGGATGTTCAATTTGTAGTACTAGGAACAGGAGATAGGGAATATGAAGATTCCTTTAGATATTTCCAATACAAATATCCAGACAAGGTAGCGGCTAGAATATATTTCAATGAAAAAGAATCCCACCAAATATATGCTGGGGCAGATATATTCCTTATGCCTTCCTTGGCTGAGCCATGTGGCATATCTCAGCTTATATCTCTAAGGTATGGAACCCTACCTCTAGTTAGAGAAACTGGTGGATTGAAGGATACTGTAATTCCTTATAATCAGTTTACAGAGGAAGGAAATGGATTCTCTTTTAAGAATTTTAATGCCCATGAACTTTTATTCACCTTAAAAACAGCTCTAGATTTATATAAAGATGAAGAAAAGTGGACGCACTTAATGGAGAATGCCATGAATTCCAAGATGGATTGGGAAAATTCTTCTAAAGAATATATAAATATCTACAATCACTTATGAAATGAGATCACAAAGGAAGATGATGATTTTTTAGGGACAGATAAAGAGCTAGGTGCCATATATAGTCCTGAGCGAACCACCTTTAGAGTATGGTCTCCAGTAAAGGATGAAATATTTTTGAATTTATACTCAAACTATGACTCCTATTATAGACAGGTATTCACCATGTATGAAGGATTAGATGGAGTTCATGAGGTTGTTATAAACAAGGATTTGAAAGGATTCTTTTATACCTACCTAATAGACGGAGTGGAGGTCACGGATCCCTATTCTAGAGCAGCTAGCATAAACTCAAAGAAATCTGCCATTGTAGACTTAGAGGAAACAAATCCTCCAGGTTGGCATAGTCATACAATTCCTTATAATAAAAGAAATTGTGATGCCATTGTTTACGAAGTCCATATCAAAGACTTTACAGTAAGTCCAAGTTCAGGTGCTATAAACAGAGGCAAGTACTTAGGCTTTGTAGAAAAAGATACCAAATACAAGAATGTAAAAACTGGGCTTTCTCATTTAAAGGAAATAGGAGTAA
>CAYZZR010000123.1:0-6595 GCA_964482775.1 uncultured Tissierella sp.
AGCTTCTATACTTGCTTCCACCACATTGATGTTTACGCCTCTTCCTGAATAATGATTGTCATTATATCTTAGCTTAACTATGGCATAGCCTAAAGCATCTGTACCTTCTGTAACCGATTGAAGTGAGTAATCCTCAAGTTTCACATCGAAATCAATACATTTCTCAATTGCACTTATGGCTGCGTCGATTGGCCCTGCTGCTGAAACTATGCCCTCTTTCTCTTGCCCATTTATGTTTAATACCACCGATGCAGTAGTTGTAATGGTATTGCCACTGTTGATTACATATCTGACCAACTTTATTCTTTCATCCTCATAATCCACTCTCTTAGTCAATAAGGCTTCAATATCCTTATCAAATACTTCTTTTTTCTTATCTGCTAATAGCTTAAAGTCTGTAAAAGCTCTGTCTAATTCTTCAGCATTTAATTCATAACCCATGGAATTTACTCTGTCCTTAAATGCATGTCTACCTGAGTGCTTTCCAAGTATCATCTTATTCATAGTAAGTCCCACGGATTCAGGAGTCATAATCTCATAGGTTTCTCTATTGCTCAATACTCCATGTTGATGAATTCCTGATTCATGTGCAAAGGCATTTGCTCCAACTATTGCCTTGTTTGGCTGTACATTAACACCTGTTATACTTGTCAAAAGATTGCTAGTCTTCATGATTTCTTGAGTAACCAAATTGAAACTATAACCATAAACATCCTTTCTAACATCCATTATCATGGCTAGCTCTTCTAAAGCTGCATTTCCTGCACGCTCACCTATTCCATTGATTGTACATTCAAATTGAGTAGCTCCAGCCTCTGCAGCCGCTAAAGTATTGGCTACGGCCAAACCTAAATCATTGTGACAATGAACTGAAATAGTTACTGTATCAAGGTATTTTGATTTACTCCTTATATCCATGATGAATTTATAGAATTCATTTGGAGTTGTATATCCAACAGTGTCAGGTATATTTATAATCTTAGCACCAGCTAGAATCACCCTATCGAATATTTGAGCTAAAAAGTCTGGATCGCTTCTTGTAGCATCCTCTGCTGAAAACTCTACTTCAGGACAAAGACTAGAAGCGTACCTAACCATTTCCTCTGCTCTATTTATCACATCCTCAGGCTCCATCTTTAGCTTGTATTCCATATGAATACCAGAGGTTGCTATAAATGTATGTATTCTAGGCTTTGCTGCATTTTTTACCGCTTCCCAGGCCTTGCTGATATCCGACTCAACAGTTCTTGCCAATACTGCTACCGTGGAGTTTTTTATCTCATTGGCAATCATTTGAACCGATTCAAAATCCCCTTGACTAGAAGCAGCAAAGCCAGCCTCTATAACATCTACACCTAATTTTTCCATTTGCTTTGCTAAAAGCAATTTTTCCTTCTTGTTCATACTACAACCTGGTGATTGCTCTCCGTCCCTTAATGTTGTATCAAAAAAGCTTATTCTCTTAGTCATTTGAAATACCCCTTTCTCACCTACAAAAAAATTTAACTCCGTCCCTATAAGTCTTTATAAAAACTTATAGGGACGGAGTATTATCTTCGTGTTACCACCCTAGTTCGCAGCTAGCTGCCTCATCCTGGACATTTTATCCAGTATCCATATAACGGTGGCACCGTCCTCACCTACTATTGTATTCAGCAAGGATGCTAGGAAGCTAGTATTGCATATCACCTTAATGCTAATTTACACCATTCATTAGCTCTCTAAAAATAAGGCCTAGATATCTTTCTCTTCTGCATTGCATTTATCTTTTTTTATATTTAGTTTTTTGTATTTAAAAGAGATTATATATTCATAATTCAACTATGTCAAGTGCTTTTTTTATAAATTTCAAACCTTCTGACAATTTAAAATAGTAGGAAAACGTATGAGATTTGTATTTATGAATAAAAAATATTTTATTAATATATAAAATATTTTTTATATATTAATAAAACCCTCTTTAAAAAGAGGGTCATCATATCTTCACTTGCTTTAAATATCAGCGGTAATTGTGCAGCAATTACTTCACACCATGGCAACGAGGTGGGTGCCTCATTACAATTTTATCATGTTATATCTATTGCATGCATCTTTTAAGGAAACTATTAAAGGTTTTTGAATTAGCCCAAAGAATCTCTCCCTAATTTCGCTTTCTATACTATCTATGTCACTAACTATGTTCTTCCCAAGAATAATTTCTTGAATGAATTTTTTTGTAATATTTAAAACCGTATTTATATCTGCATCAATTATTATATTTGATTCTCTATCGATTATTAAACTTAAAGTAAGTACTTGATAAACATTGTTTATTACATCATCCTTTATTGGCCTGGCTTGGCCTGTTACAAATACAGTATTCTTTGAATAGCTCATTTCATCCCTCTTCCCAGTTAGATAACTTTGTATTAAGTTTATCACTCTAGGATAATAGATGCAATAAATTAAAAGCTAAAATTTTTCTATATCTATTTGAAATGCATTAGAATCTTTGTCTATTACACTTTTTAATATTTTATTGAACTTGCCTGTACTTCCACTTACATAAAACTCATGATTAGGATTTGCTTTTTCTTCACTTTCTAAATCATTAATTTTTAAATATTCACTTAGCTTTTCAACAGTTTTTAATGCTGGATCAACTAACTTTATCTTCTCTCCTAATACTCTCTCAAGGTTTCTTCTATGCAATGGAAAATGTGTACATCCAAGCACCAAGGTATCTATTCCTTCTTTTATAACGTCATCAAGATAATATTTAGCAGCTTCATATGAAATATCAGTATCATATAAGCATTCCTCAGCAATAGTAACCAAAAGTGGACAAGCTTTAGGATAAATATTGATAGCCTTATCTTTTTCTTGAATTAATCTTTGATAGCTTCCACTATTAACTGAGCTCTCAGTTGCAATCAAGCCAACCTTCTTATTATTAGTTGTACTAACTGCAGCCTCAACACCAGGTTCTACTACTCCAAATATAGGTAAATCAAATTCCTTAACAACTGCATCAAGAGCAGCAATAGTAGCTGTGTTACAAGCAATAACTACAGCCTTGACATCCTTTGTTTGTAAGAATCTAACGATTTGCTTTGAAAAGTCAGCTATCTCTTCTGTTGTTCTCACCCCATAAGGATTCCTACCATTATCACCAAAATACACTATTTCTTCATTTGGTAATTGTTTTAACATTTCTAAAGCAACAGTCAATCCACCTACTCCTGAATCAAATACACCTATCTTTTTATTATTCATAAAGCACCATCCTCTCTCTAAGCTATTATTTCAAAAAACAAAAAAGACCAAGAAAAGTGAGTTTTCTCACTGACTTGATCTTATATACTTCTATAATTGAAGGTCATTCAATTACCATAAACAAGACTTTATTTAATTAACTTAATATTATCACAGAAAGAAATCGTTGTCAAATTTAGAATGTTAGAAAAATAGCCAAGAATTTATTATTTTTGTAAATGTAAGGCTCTTTCTCTTAAAAGTAATTCATTCTCATCACTTGTTTCATCTAAAACTAAATTATGAGGTATTGGCTTATTGTTTTCATCAATAAAAGCAAAAGTTATAAATCCCTCACAGGTTTGTTTTTCATTTTTATTTCTAGTTATTTTCCCATATACAGTAAAACTTGTTCTTCCAGCTTTAACTACCCTCGCCTCAATATCGATAATGTCTCCATTTTGAGCTGGAGATTTAAAGGTCAAACCATGAATATTTAGGCAAACTATATTTTCAGGCTTACCTGTAGCTTTGGCTGCACAAATAAAGCAAGTTTCTACAAACCATTCAGACATTCTACCAGCAAATAATGTACCATGATGATTTAATTCTTGTGGCTTTACTAGTCTAGATACTCTTATATTTTCCATAAAAAGTCCTCCTTTAATCTATCTTTGCTATGTATTTTTAATTATACTTTAAAACAAATGAAAAAATCAAGGTATGCTAAACTATTTTTAATATGAAAAAATTTTTTGAAAAAATAAAAATATTTTTGTTAAATAATAATAAAAAAACGTTTTCACGATTTACCATCCATGATATAATAAAAATACTTTATTTTATATAAGGAGGAGTGCCAAAATGATTATTGGAGTACCAAAGGAAATAAAAGCCCAAGAAGACAGAGTTGCCATTACACCAGCTGGAGTTGATGGTTTGCTTAGAAGTGGGCACAGGGTCTTATTGCAAGCTGGTGCAGGCCTAGGCTCAGGCTTTCCAGATGAAGCATATGTAGAGCATGGTGCTGAAATCATTCTTAAAGCAGCCGATATATGGAAACAAGCAGATATGATTATGAAGGTAAAAGAACCTCAAGAATCAGAATATCCATACTTTAAAAAGGACTTAATCTTGTTTACTTATCTGCACTTAGCCGCTGAAGAAAGCTTAACAAGGGCTTTAATGGATTCAGGAGTAGTAGCCATTGCTTATGAAACTGTTCAAAAAAATGATAGTTCTCTTCCTTTACTTGCTCCAATGAGTGAAATAGCTGGACGTATGGCAGTACAACAAGGTGCTATATTTATGGAAAAAACCCATGGTGGAAAGGGTATGTTAATTGACGGCGTACCGGGCGTAGCTCCAGCTCACGTTGTTGTTATTGGTGCTGGTATCGTTGGTACAGGTTCAATTAGAAGAGCAATAGGTCTTGGTTGTAGAGTTACCGTTATAGATATTGTGGTTGAAAGACTACGTTATTTAAACGAAGTTTTCATGGGACGAATAGAAACATTATATTCTAACAACTACAATATTATGGAAGCTTGTAAGACTGCTGATTTGGTAATTGGCTCAGTTTTAGTTCCTGGAGCAAAGGCACCAAAGCTTATAACTGAGGAAATAGTTAAAGCTATGAAACCAGGTACAGTTATAGTAGACGTAGCTATAGACCAAGGTGGTAGTGTTGAAACAATCCTTCATCCAACAACTCATGCTGACCCAGTATTTGTTAAACATGGAGTAATTCATTACGCAGTAGCAAATATTCCAGGAGCAGTACCTCAAACAGCAACCTTAGCACTTACAAATGTTACTTTAGGCTATGCTATAAAGTTGGCTAACAAGGGTTGGAAACAAGCTCTAAAAGAGGATTCATCCCTTCAAAAGGGCGCTAATGTTATTGATGGTAAGGTAGTTTATAAATCAGTTGCTGATACCTTTGGAATTGATTATACTCCAGTAGAAGTGGTTTTAAATTAGTCTCTAAAATTTAAAGAACATAAAGAACCCAAGATTTTAAGAAATCTTGGGTTCTAAGTTTATTTGATTTTAGATTGAACAAGGACTATATCCACAATCCTGACATTCTGAACAACCACCAGTATGGTTTAATTTTCCTCCACACATTGGGCAAGTATCAGGATCTTCCTTCAACTGCTCAGCCGCCAAGGAATTTAATTCCTCTTGAAGCTCATCTATTCTATCTAATCTGCTCTTTGATTTGTTTGTAATTAAAATTCCGCTTCTAGCACAACCATCACGATAAATTGTAATTCCCTTTAATCCTTTTTCCCAAGCTAAAGTATAAAGATCCTCTACCTCTTCCACAGTAAACTCATTTGGAACATTTACAGTTGAAGAAATACTAGCATCAATATATTGTTGCCATGCTGATTGTACCTCTATTCTATCTGTATATTTTAAGTTTGAAGTAGTTACTATGAAATCAGGCAATTCGTCTTCCCTACTTAAATTATTCTCATCCATATATTCCTTAACTATTGAAGTAAATACTTTGTAATAGGTATCTTCATGATGTAAGGATTCAGATTTTCTGGTATAGGATACTTGGAATATAGGTTCAACTCCATTGCTACAACCAATCAATGTTGAGATACTTCCTGTAGGAGCTATCGTTAACAATTGACTGTTTCTTAAGCCATGTTCCTTTATTAATTCCAAGACATCATCATCTACATTTGATTGTAAAAATGGTGAGCTTAATACAGCTTCTCTATTGTATTTAGGGAATGCTCCTTGGTTTTTAGCCATTATTGCAGACTGTCTTAGGGCTTCATTTATCATAGTTCTACCTATTTGATGAATTAAATTTATGGATTCATTGCTACCATATTTAATTCCTAGTTTAATAAACATATCTGAAAGACCCATAATTCCAAGTCCTATTTGTCTTAAATCTCTAGACATTTCTCTTTGTTGTTCTAATGGATGAAGATTCATATTCTCATCTAGTACTTCATTTAAATAAATAACTCCATCATGAACTAACTCTGAAAATTTCTCAAATTCAAATCTAGCATATTTTGTAAAAGGACTCTTAACAAATTCTCCTAGATTTATAGAAGCAAGGTTACAGCTTCCAAAGGCCGGCAATGGCTCTTCCTAATTATTATCGCAAAGGCTTTTTATCCTCTACTTCTGGAGCTTTCGCTCATACTTCTTTCGCCAGCAAAAGAAGATACGTCTGTCGATTCAGACCAGTCTAGCATACATTTTCTATAAATTCTTTAAGATATTCTAACAAATCTTTTCTTGAGTCTCTACCAGATACGGCCTTGCTGATAGTTCTCCAGTCAAATATATTGTATTTTGCAGCAATACTATATATTTCGTTTAA
>CAYZZR010000124.1:0-6520 GCA_964482775.1 uncultured Tissierella sp.
TATATAGTATATAAATTATATCATAAAGTGAAAATAAAGTCTCTAAAGACAAAAAAATAGAGAGTGGCAATCCATCTCTCTATTTAAACACCGCTATTTGCCAGCCAATTGATGTTGGGCACTTTCTACTAGCCTTTTTACCATATATCCGCCAACATAACCATTGGTTCTTGATGGTAAATTTCCTTTATCTATATTATCGTAGTTAGCCAGACCTAATTCATTGGCTATTTCTAACTTCATTTGATTTAAAGCTTGTCGAGCTGCAGGAACTACAATTCTGTTATTTGTGTTTGTCATTTTTCATTCCTCCTCTACAACAAATGTTATTTTGTTGTAGTAATAATTTAACCAGAAGTAAAAATAGTATTCTGGTAATATATTTTAAATCTCATAAAAATATGTAATTATGGGATAATAAAGACCTTGTTTTCAAATTTTGGTAATAAAAAATTACTATTAGAATATTTATTATATACAGGAGGAGATATTTTTATGATATTTAGAAAATTTAAATTCTCAAAGCGAATCAGTCTAATATTAATTGTAGCATTTTTAATATTTGCTATAACCATAACTAGAAATAGTAATTTATTAAATGTTTTTTCACAAACCAAAGAATTGCCTATCTATAGTGTCCAAAGAAACGACAAGAAGGTATCTGTAACGATTGATGCAGCTTGGGGAGACGAATTTACAGAAGATATATTGAATATATTAGATGAATACAAGGTAAAAGCTACCTTCTTTTTAGTAGGATTTTGGGTAGATAAATACCCTCATCAAGTTGAAGAGATTCATAGAAGGGGACATGAAATTGGAAATCACTCTACTACACATCCCCATATGGCAAATCTATCTAGAGATCAAATTATTGAAGAGTTAACAATAACAAATCAAAAAATCTACCAGATTACAAAGGTCAAGCCCCAGGTATTTAGGCCACCTTATGGAGAGTACAATGACCAAGTGATTCAAACAGCAAAAGAACTGGATTATTATACAATTCAGTGGGATATTGATTCTCTTGATTGGAAGGAGTTAGGTACTGAGCCTGTTATTGATAAAGTTTTAAAAGGAACTAGTGATGGATCTATTATATTATTCCACAATAACGCCAAATATATAAAGGAATATTTGCCAGTTATATTACAAAGACTACAAGAGAAAGACTTTGAAATAGTTCCGGTATCACAGTTAATTTACAAGGACAATTTCAGAATGGACAATACAGGAAGGCAAATTCATATAGAATGACGAGGGATGAAATTGGAACAAACAATAATATTTGTTGGGATAATTGAAGAAGACCACAAAAGATGCGTATTAAATATAAGCAAGCAAATTTTAACAGCATCTGATTATGAGGTAGTATATGAGAACATTGCTGGAAATATTGTTGCTGTATCTAAGAACAACAAAATTATAATACTTTTTGATTTAGTAAGTAATGATTTTCATGAAATGAATTTTGATAAGATTCATTTTGATATAGTTGTTCATTCCTTTATAACAGAAAATGACTCATACTATATAGATGATATTTGTAAAATGAGTAAAATATGTATATTAAATTATGATGATAAAGATATGCTTCCCTTAATATCTAAATTAAAAAATGTAATTGCAATAACCTATGGATTAAATAGTAAATCAACGGTTACCATTTCAAGTGTAAATATAAATTCCTATTTAGAAGCGAATCTATGCTTACAACGGGTTGTAGTTACTATGGCTGGAGAAAAGATAGAACCCTGTGAGTTTTGCATAGAAACAAATGATAACGAAGAAAAGCATATATATCCGATTTTAGCTGCTTCTACACTTTGTCTAATTGCTGGTGATAGTATACTGAATAAAAAGGGTAGTAATAATTTAAAGTTAATAATTTAAAGGCTAAGAGAAATCTTAGCTTTTTTAACGCATAAATAATAGGTCTCAAGAATATTTATTAAGAAAGAACACATGAATAGAGGAGGGAGTTTCGTGGTAGATAAAATTATTGAGACGAATATGGTTAGGATAGTAGGAAAGGTGGTTTCTGAAAGAGAGTTTAGTCATGAAATGTATGGGGAAAAATTCTATATATTTGAACTAGAGGTTCCTAGATTGAGTTCATCATTAGATGTTTTACCAATAACAATTTCTGAAAGATTAC
The DNA here is from genome assembly GCA_964482775.1 of uncultured Tissierella sp. GTDB lineage: Bacteria > Bacillota > Clostridia > Tissierellales > Tissierellaceae > Tissierella_B. Next base: position 2,159 of record CAYZZR010000124.1, read on the forward strand.
TAGTAAATATTGACTTTAAACAGGATCAATGTGTTATAATAGAAGGACAACTCAGATCTTACAATAGATATGTAAATACAAACAATAAGCTTGTTCTTACAATCTTTGCAAGAGAAATTTATGTACCAGATGAAGAAGAATTGTTAGATATTTTAAAAAAACCAAATGAAATTTATTTAGATGGGTATATATGCAAAAAACCTGTCTATAGAACGACTCCTTTTGGTAGAGAGATAACAGATATCTTGTTGGCTGTAAATAGACCTTACAATAAATCTGATTATATACCTTGTATAGCATGGGGTAGGAATGCCAGATTTTGTGATAACCTAAAAGTTGGAGATCATATTAGGATATGGGGTAGGGTACAAAGTAGAGAATATCAAAAGAGATTAAATACTGGAGATGTAGAGTCAAAGATTGCATTTGAGGTCTCCTTGTCAAAGTTAGAGTTTATGGAGAATGAAAATAATAGAACTTTAGGATTTGAACTGGAAGGATAAAAAACTTATGGATGAAAAAATTATAATAGGTGTTATAATATTTATTATACTTGTTAGTTTTCAATACACATTGAATGGTATCCTGAGAGAACTAAGGGATATCAAAGAAATATTAAAGAGAAATTCCAAAAATTAGCAAGGGTGAAAGGGGAGAAAATTTTGGAATTAAATAAAAAGGAAGAAGTGTTGTTTTCTAGAGAAGCTATCGATAAAAGGGTGAAGGAGTTAGGTGAAGAAATAAGCAAAAGTTACAATGATAAAGAACTAGTTGTGATTTCTTTGCTAAGAGGTAGTTTTATATTTGCTGCGGATCTAGTTAGAGAGATTTCAGTACCAGTTGAGGTGGATTTTGTAACAACTGCCAGCTATGGACATAGTGAGATTTCTTCAGGAGAAGTAAAAATTATACATGATTTAAGAAGCGATATTGAAGGTAAGGATATCTTACTAGTTGACGATATAATGGATTCGGGTTATACACTAGAAAGTGTAATCAATCACTTAGCTACAAAAAAACCAAGATCTATCAAAGTATGTGTTATGTTAGATAAACCTAGTAGAAGAAAGGTTGATTTATCACCTGATTACACAGGTTTTTCTATACCAGATGTGTTCATAGTAGGTTATGGGCTTAATTATGGAGATCACTTTAGAAATATTCCATATATTTTCACATTTGTTTAAAAGAGCACCTACAGTTTTCTGTAGGTGTATTTTATGTTTGCATATTGTCTAGAAGCTACAAGGAGTCTAGTCTAAACTTAAAGGTGTGATTTGATGTTTGAATATAGAAAACCAAGTATTTTAGAAGCTAATATTATATATCTAATACTTGGATTTGCATTGCTTTTTGGCGGCTATATGGTTCAACAAAGGGAAGTATATTCAGGATTATTAATTACTGAATTTATTATTATATTGTTACCTAACCTGCTTTATTTGAAATTAAAGGGTTATTCTCTTAAAAATGTTTTAAGAATAAATCCGATATCTTTTGCTCAAGTTGTATTTATTATATTAATAATGATATTTTCATATCCGATTGCAGTATTTTTAAATGCATTATTTTTAGTGATTATCAATAGCTTTAGCTCTGCACTTCCTACTACTGTACCTATACCAACAGATATAGGAGGGTATTTTTCAGGGATGTTTATAATAGCTATAGCACCTGGTATTTGTGAAGAGGTAATGTTTAGAGGGACTATTAAAAGTGCATATGATAAATTAGGATATAGAAAAAGTGTAATAATTAGTGCAATTTTGTTCGGAGTTTTTCATTTTAATATTATGAATTTAATTGGACCGATTTTCTTAGGAGTAATATTAGGAGTTCTTGTCAATAAGACAGATTCTATTTTTTCATCAATTTTAGGCCATACCTTAAACAATGCTTTCGCCTTATCCATAGGATATTTGATGACTAAATATATTCCTGCAATCGAAGAGATTTCTGACACAAATATAATCAATAATGATAAAGAACAGATAATAATGTCAATTATCGTGCTAGGGTCATTGGCTATTTTGTGCATTTTTGCTTTGATATTTCTCTTTAAACATATACCTACTAACAAGAGATATGAAGAAGTATTTGGATTTAGTGAAATAAGTTTTAATCATGAAAGGTATAGAGCGATGAAGTATCTGCCAGTATTGATTATTTTTGTAGTTTTTGTAATGCTAAATATTAGATTATTATTTAATGTATAAAGTAATATAATCTCCTAATAATAGACTTAGGAGGGATATTATGAAGAAGAAAGTGGAATTAGACGAGAATACCATGCAATTCGAGATAGCGGAGGAATTAGGCCTTGCGGATAAGATCAGAACTGAAGGATGGGCAGGTTTGACTGCGAAAGAATCTGGTAAAATTGGAGGTATAATAACCTCTAGGAAGCGTAAAGAAGAAAGAAAACAGAAAAGCAAATAGGATGGTGTATTATGAGTAGTTATGGAGAGTTTGCAAGTCTATATGATGAGCTAATGAATGACTTCGATTATGAGGAATGGGCAGATTACATTGAGAAAATATTTGAAAAATATGATTTGAAACCGAAGGATATCTTAGAGATGGCATGTGGTACTGGGAATTTGACATACTATTTGGCTAAACGTAGATATAACATTGTTTGCTTTGATTTATCTTCAGATATGCTTTCTAAAGCTTATGAAAAGCTAGGCAGATATAAAAATGTTAAGATTTTGAATCAAAATATGATAAATTTTAATATAAATAAAAAATTCCAAGTAATCCTATCTATTTGTGATAGTATAAACTATATTACGGATGAGAATAATTTGTTAAAGTCCTTTGAAAATGTGTACAAGCATCTAAATGAGGGCGGAGCCTTTATTTTTGACATAAATTCCCATTATAAGTTAAAGAATATTATTGGAAACAATACTTTTATTGAGGATAGAGAGGACGTTTATTATACTTGGCAAAACTATTACGATGAAAAAAGTGAAGTTTGTGAATTTTATTTAACTTTTTTTAAAGAGGAAAATGATGGTCTGTATAAGAGATTTGATGAAGAACATGCAGAAAAAGCATACAAAACAGATGAAATAATTCAAATGCTTAAAAATGTAGGTTTTAGTAAGGTTGATAGTTTTGAAGGCTTTACTTTGGATGAAGCCCGAGAAAAAAGTGAAAGAATTAATTTTGTTGCAATTAAATAAAGCCATAAAAATCCACCATAAGTGCATAATAAAATATAGAAGGTGAAAAAATGAAAGATTATATGATAAGAGGAATAGATAAATCAGGTAAGATTAGAATATTTGTTGCAAGAACAACTAACTTAGTTGAGGAAGCAAGAAGAATACACAACACTTCACCTACAGCGACTGCTGCAGTAGGTAGAACTCTTACAGTAGCAGCCATGATGGGTGCTATGATGAAGAATGACAATGATTTGTTAACCCTAAAGATTTCTGGAAACGGTCCATTGGGAAAGATTTTAGTAGTTGCTAAGAATAATGGGCAAGTGAAAGCTGATATTGACTATCCAATGGCTGATCTACCTAGTAGAGCTGATGGCAAGCTAGATGTAGGATCTTTGGTTGGAAAAGAGGGCAATGTAACAGTCATTATGGATTTAGGTATGAAGGAACCATATATTGGTCAAAGTAGTATAATAACAGGAGAGATAGCTGAAGACATTGCTAATTATTATGTGACTTCAGAACAAATTCCTTCAGCTATTAGTTTAGGTGTTTTAGTTGATAAGGATATTTCATGCTTGGCTGCTGGAGGTTATATGATTCAGCTAATGCCAGGTGTGCTAGAAGAAGAGATCACTTTAATAGAAAAAGCTCTATCAAAAATCCAACCAGTATCAGCTCTAATAAATAAAGGACTTAGTCCTGAAGAAATTATGTATGAATTACTGGGAGAATTTCAAATGGAAGTACTAGATAAATTGGATTTGGAATATCATTGTGAATGCTCTAGGGACAAGATAGAAGCTGTAATTATCAGTCTTGGAAGAAGTGAAATTGAGAGTATTATAGAAGAAGATGGGCAAGCAGAAGTAGTCTGTCACTTCTGCAATACAAAATATAAGTTTGGCAAAGAAGATTTAACTAAACTAATCATTGACAAATAGTTGATTCTGATGTATACTATTTTTTGTGACCTTGACTTGGAGGTCGCAAATAAGCCCGGATAGCTCAGTCGGTATGAGCAGAGAACCCAAATCTCTGATTTGGTGTGAATCGCTTAATCCGTATCGGGAAAATTTAACGAAGAAGAATAATAATTTACTGCCAGTACAACTGGCAAATAAGCCCGGATAGCTCAGTCGGTAGAGCAGTAGACTGAAAATCTACGTGTCGCTGGTTCGATTCC
>CAYZZR010000125.1:0-6510 GCA_964482775.1 uncultured Tissierella sp.
ACTTATACTATTATTAAATACAGCAAATGAAAAATTGCAGATGTATCAAAAGATCGATAGTTTAGAGGGGCATATAAAAAAGGAGCTTATTGGTGAATCACCACATATAAAGAGGGTTGTTGAAATCATCGATAAAGTAAAAGATACCAATGCTACAATACTAATAACTGGGGAAAGTGGCACTGGAAAGGAGCTTATTGCACATAAAATTCACTCATCTAGCAACAGGGCTGATAAACCATATGTATCATTAAATTGCGCCGCAATGCCAGGGGAACTTTTGGAAAGTGAACTTTTTGGCTATAAAAAGGGTGCCTTTACAGGGGCATTCAAGAATGAAATAGGAATCATAAGAAGAGCAGACAAGGGAACATTATTACTAGATGAAATAGGAGAAATGGATTTAAGACTTCAATCTAAGCTATTAAGGTTTTTGCAAGAGAAAGAAGTTAGGCATATTGGGGATTCAGAATCATATGAGGTAGATGTGAGAATCATCTGTATTACCAATAGGGATCTAAAGAAGGAAGTAGAAGCTGGGAAATTTAGAGAGGATCTTTATTATCGAATAAATGTTATTAACATAGTGTCCCCTTCCTTAAGAGATAGAATAGAGGATTTAAAATATCTAGTGCCATATTTCATCGATAAATATAACATTTCTTTCAATAAAAATATTAAAGGGATTACAGATGAAGCCTATGAAATACTTAGTAAGTACAGCTTTGAAGGAAACGTAAGAGAATTGGAAAATATCATTCAAAGATCAGTATTATTAAATGTTTCAGATTATATAGATTCGGATTCACTTCATATTAGCCCACAAAAAACTGCCAAGACTCCACAGATTTCGAACAAAAATCATATTGAAGTTTACGAAGGGGAAAACATGAAGGAAATTGAAAAAAAGGTTATAGATTTCGCCCTTAAGAATAATCAGCAGAATAGGAAATGGACCGCTGAAAGCCTAGGTATTGGAGAAAGAACCCTAAGATATAAGATAAAAGAATATGATTTATAACGAGGTGAAAATATCTCCCACCTCGTTGCAGCAGTGTGTAGAAACTGCAAGCAGTTTCATAAAGCTTAAAGTTACCCTGCAAAATTTGCATACCTGCAAAATATGCAGGGTATTTTTTTTCATTTTTTGATAGCTAAAAAATCAAAGCCATGATTTGAGCCCTTGAATACCTTTTATTAAGTTGGCACGATATATGCAATAAGTATATATAGCATTCATAAAAAAATCATAATTGTTAAAAACTGATGAAGGGAGGGTAACTTGGTAAATCCTTAAGAAGTATTTAAAAAAATAAAAGGAGGTATTATTTATGTCTTTTGAAATGATTGAAAATGTTTTCACTATTAATGCTGATATGACTATGACAACAGCTATGGCGGCTATACTACTTATTATTGGGTATATTATAAAGAGTAAAGTAAATTTCTTAGAAAAGTATTGTATTCCAGCACCTGTTGTAGGTGGATTTCTATTCATGTTAATTACATGGGCTGGCCATACTACAGGAGCATTTGCTTTTAGCTTCAATACCACACTGCAATCTTTCTTTATGTTAGCTTTCTTTACTACTGTTGGACTAGGTGCAAGTCTGTCTTTATTAAAAAAAGGCGGGGTATTATTAATTGTTTACTGGTTAGTAGCAGGTTTTGTTTCTATAGTTCAAAATGGTATAGGAATTGCCGTTTCACAAATGACTGGTCTTGAACCAGCTTATGCTCTTCTTTCAAGTGCTATAACAATGGTTGGTGGACATGGGGCTGGTGCCGCATATGGACTTACTTTTGAAGGTATGGGTTATCCATCAGGACAACTTGTAGGAGCAGCAGCTGCAACTTTTGGACTTATTTCATCAGTTATGGTTGGTGGTCCAGTTGCTAGACGTTTAATTGAAAAATACGACTTAAAACCAGATGAAAGCCAAGATCTTGACACAAGCGTTACAGAAATAAATGTTTCCACTGGTAATGTTTTAAGCGGACTTGATATCATGAAAAATGTAACAGCAATTCTTGTATGTATGGCTCTTGGTACAATAGTATCAGCTTGGATAGGTAAATTAATAGATATGTCTTTCCCGACTTATGTTGGAGCCATGTTTGTAGCAGTTATAGTTCGTAACATAAATGAAAAAGCTCACTGGTATAAATTTGATTATCCACTAGTAGAAGGAATTGGCGATGTAACACTTGGTCTTTATCTATCAATAGCTATGATGACATTAAAAATGTGGGAATTGGCCGATCTTGCAGGACCTATGCTTGTAGTGTTGGCTTGCCAAGTTATATTCTTAGTATTGTTCTCATACTTTGTAGTATTTCGTATTCTTGGAAAGAACTACGATGCAGCTGTTATGTGTGCAGGACTTCTAGGACATGGTTTAGGTGCAACTCCAACAGCTATAGTAAACCTTACAGCTGTTAATGATCGCTATGGAATGAGTAGGAAGGCTATGATGATAGTTCCAATAGTTGGAGCTTTCTTAGTAGATATTATATACCAACCACAAACAGTGTGGTTTATAAAGACATTTGTTGTAGACTTATTAAAATAATGTAAATTTCAAGGAGGAAATAATGAGAAAATTAATGGAATGTGTGCCTAACTTTAGTGAAGGCAGAGATGAAAGAATCGTAGAGCAAATTATAGATGAGGCTAGAAAAATTGAAGGTATTACAATTCTAGATTATTCATCTGACAAGGACCACAATAGAACGGTTCTTACAATGATAGGCTCACCTGAACAAGTTCAAGAAGCGGCTATCAACACTGCAAAAAAGGCTGCTGAGCTTATAGATATGTCAAAGCATGAAGGGGCTCATCCTAGAATGGGAGCAACAGACGTTATACCATTTACACCAGTATCCAATGTTACCATAGCTGATTGTGTTGAAGTAGCAAAGGCTGTAGGTGCAGAACTAGGAAGCTGGGGAGTGCCAGTATATCTATATGAAGATGCAGCATCAACACCTGCAAGAAAGAACCTAGCTGATGTAAGAAAGGGTCAATATGAAGGCTTCTTTGATAAGATCAAGGGAGAAGATTGGGTGCCAGATTTTGGACCTCAAGAGATGAATGCCAAAAGTGGTGCTACAGCAGTAGGTGCAAGAGTTCCTCTAGTAGCATTCAATATAAACTTAGATACACCAAATGTAGAAATTGCAGATAAGATTGCAAAGAAAATCAGACATCTAGGTGGAGGCTTGAGATTCGTTAAAGCTATTGGTTTAAAATTAGAAGATAGAAACCAAACTCAAGTATCAATGAATTTAGTAAACTATGAAAAATCTGCAGTTTATCAAGCTTTTGAAATGGTAAAGATGGAAGCAAGAAGATATGGAGTAGGAGTAGTAGGAACTGAAGTTATTGGGACAGTTCCAATGAAAGCTTTGCTTGATGTTGCAGAATATTATCTACAAGTAGAAAACTTTAGTATTGAACAAATACTTGAAAAGAGATTACTAGACGAACAATAAAAGGTGGGAAATAAGATGGGTTACAAAGATGTATTGGAGTTAATTTTAGATACAGATGATGTTACAGTTGGTGGAGGTAGTGCATCTGCCCTATCAGGAGCTTCAGCCTGTGGATTAATAGGAATGGTATGCAAACTTTCTACCAAGAAGGACTATGGCATTTCACCAGATGAACAGTTGCACTATGCAAAAGAGTTAGAGGATCTAAGAGACCAACTACTTGCAGGCGTAGTAACTGATGCAAATGCTTATGGTGTAATTAGAGATGCATATAAATTGCCAAAGGAAACAGAAGAAGAAAAGGAAGCAAGAAAAGAAGCTATTGCAAATGCTGGAGTTGTAGGAGCAACAGCCCCTATGGAAAATGCAAAGCTTTGTAGAAGAGTGTATGATATTGGTAGGGAGTTAGAAGGAAAATCAAACCCTAACTGCCATTCAGATCTAGTTATAGGATATGAACTTGCTAAGATTGGAACAAATGGATGCATAATGAACATAGAAGCAAATCTTCCATTGGTAAAGGATGAAGCAAAGATTCAAGAGTTTAACAAGGCAATAAAAGAGCTTAGAATAGACTAAAAAAAGGCTAAAAGGCAATTTACCCTAATAGGATAAATTGCCTTTTTTTACTACAATAAGCAATCATGGCGAATCATTGTAGCTATGCCCAAGGAAGATATAGAAGTAATCTATTGACAACAAATATAGAAATGATATGATATAACTGAACGAATGGTTTATCGTTCGGTTATTTTTTAGGAGGGTTCTTATGAATAGGATTTTCAATGAGGAATCAAGGATTCTAGAGTTTAAAAGAGAATATACTAAGAATATCTTGAAAACAGTATCTGCCTTTGCCAATTATCATGATGGGGAAATTATTATTGGAATATCTGATGATTTGAATATTGTTGGAGTTGATGATCCAATATCTTTTAAGCTTAAGCTTGAAAATGCAATAAATGATAATATTTCACCAAGACCATACTATGAAATCAATGAAAAAGGAATAGAAGGAAAGACAATAATTATTCTAAAGATCCATAGAGGTGAGAACACACCTTATTTGTTTGATAATAAAGCATATAAAAGAATGGATACATCCACTATTGCAGTAGATATCTATGATTATGAAAATCTAATATTAAATGGTAGAAACTTAGGATATGACGAGCTCTATTATAAAGATGAGAACCTTGATTTTAATTATCTAAATAAGATTCTAAGAGAAAAACTGAACTTATCTAATATGTCTAGGGATATATTAAAAACCTTGGGTCTAATAAAGAATGAAAAATATACTAATGCAGCTGCTCTATTAGCAGATAATAATCCAATTGCACATTCAGGTATGTCATTGATAAGATTTGAAGGTAATTCAGTTGCAAACATTAAAGATAGGGTATTTCTCAAGGATATATCAGTATTGGAGATATTTGATAAAGCAATAGATTTTTACCATAAACATATAAATACCTCTGAGCTAATAAATGGCGCATATAGAAAGACTATTGAGCAGGTGCCTATAGTTGCTTATAGAGAAGCAGTAGCAAATGCAATAGTCCATAGAGATTATTCAATAGAAGCTGATACCAGAATTGAAATATATGATTCTAGAATAGAAATAATATCTCCAGGGGGATTGCCTATCGGAATTACAGAAGAGGAATATATAGATGGTAGGATATCTGTTTCAAGGAACAAGGTTATATCAGATATATTCTTTAGGCTTGGTATCATAGAACGGTTAGCAACAGGTATTAGAAGAATTAAAGACTACTATAAAGAGTATAATGTAAGGCCTAGTTTCTTAATTTCAAAGAATTCTATAAAGATAATACTACCATTCACTAATAATATAGATTTGCAGAATGAACGAGTGAACGAAAAACTGAACGAATATGTATTTGAACTTTCTGAGAACGAACTAAGATTAATTGATTATATTAGAAAAAGTAAGCAAATTAATAGAATAGAGGCAGAAAAGATCCTTGGGTTAAAGAAGACATATACCATTGAGGTAATAAATAATTTGATAGCTAAAGGAGTTATAAGACGAGTTAGTAAAGGAAGAAATACTGTTTATATAGAAGTGTAATAATCTATACCCAGTACCAAGCAATGAAAAAAATCGTGCCAGGAACTTCATTCAGCAGTAGGGTTGCTGACGGTATTTCTAAATGCTTTACTACTTAGTAATGCGGTTGATCCATATCCCTTCATTCTCCTAAATTTAATTTTATCTTGTATTGCAGCTATGCAGGCACCCGTTATTATGATGAGCCAGAACCGACAAGAGGAAAAAGATAGGCTTCGTTCATTAAATGATTATAAGACAAATTTGAAATCTGAAATAATAATTGAAGACCTATACCAAAAGATTGAAATACTTACTACTAAAGAAGAAATAATATTAGAAGAAATTCAAGAATTAAAAAACTACATTCGACAAATACAATAAGAGAATGGGTAAAATTCGAATATTAACATTTCTAGTTTAGTGTTGTCCGTTATTGCACATCCTTTGTTTATTTTGTTACAATATACTTGATTAGGTGGCTGAAATAAATGTATACGTGTAGGGACGGCAGTAGCCTTAGGGCGTAATGACTAAAAGTTAGAAGTTGTATAAATCATATTGCGTAGGAACATACATTCTGATATGATATTTATAATTAAATAGCTATTGGGGGAATAAATGATGTGCAATATGAAGGAATATTCTCAACGGACTTTTGAAGAAATTAAACATTTTACAGAAGAGGGCATAGAATTTTGGTATGCCAGAGAATTACAGACTGTATTAGAGTATGTTAAATGGGAAAATTTTAATAAGGTTGTTGAAAAGGCAAAGGAAGCGTGTAAAAATAGTGGGTTTTCAATTGAGGACCATTTTCCTGACGTCGGGAATATGGTTGAACTCGGGTCAGGAGCTCAAAGACAAATTGAAGATCTAATGTTGTCTCGTTATGCTTGTTATTTAATAGTACAAAATGGTGATCCTAGAAAAGAAAT
>CAYZZR010000126.1:0-6500 GCA_964482775.1 uncultured Tissierella sp.
TACTCATCAACTCCTCAGTTTGCAAATGTACGGGATCTTTCTTTAATCTTTCTTCTAAAATCAATGAAATGTAATCGAATGTTTTTTTAATGGTCTTTTTCTTAGCATACCGGTAACTTAATGATTCACATTTTGTAATTTTTCCATCAGATAATGAAGTTGAGATTATTAATAGAGTTGAGCCTAATTGTGCTCCAGAAGAATACAAGGCCTTTGAGGTAAGAACAGGTGAGATAGTACCACAAATGGCACCTTTTGGAAAAGGATATAGATATCATGTCACAGGTCTAGTCCATGATGAAACAGGATTTCCTTCAGGAAATGAAACAATTGCAGAGACCTTGATAAATAGATTAATTTCTAAAATAGAAGATAATGTTGATGACATTGTAGAATATGATGAGTATTTATTGGATGATGCAGAAATAGCAATAGTTGCTTTTGGTGCTACTTCTAGATCAGCTAAAAATGCAATAAACGAGTTAAGGAAGAAAGGTAAAAAGATTGGTATGTTTAGACCTATTACTATATGGCCTTCACCAGAGAAACAACTAATTGAATTATCAAAGAAAGTAAAAAGGATAGTTGTTGTAGAAATGAATGCTGGACAGTATTTCTTGGAAGTAGATAGAATTGCTGGCAAGAATGTTAAAGTAGAAAAGTATGGAAGATTGAATGGAGAGATTGTTACTCCGGATGAAATAATTTCATTTATTGAGGAGGGTTATAATGCCAAGTAAATTAATAAATGAGTATTACAGAGCTGATACATTACCTCATATTTGGTGTCCCGGTTGTGGCAATGGTATAGTAACGAGAAGTATTGTAAAGGCAATTGTTGAATTAGGATATGAGAAAGATGATGTTTGTGTTGTTTCTGGTATTGGATGTTCATCTAGAGCCTCAGGGTATTTGGATTTTAATACATTACATACAACTCACGGTAGAGCTTTAGCTTTTGCTACTGGAGTAAAAATGGCTAATCCTAATTTGCATGTTATAGTTATAACTGGTGATGGTGATGCATCTGCCATAGGTGGCAACCATTTAATTCATGCTTGCCGTCGAAATATAGATATAACTACTATTGTATACAACAATAATATATATGGCATGACAGGCGGTCAGTATTCACCTACAACGCCTACTGGTGATAAAGGAACTACTGCACCATATGGGAACATAGATCCCAGCTTTGACATATGCGAATTAGCATATGCAGCAGGAGCAACATACGTGGCAAGAGGTACTACTTATTCTGCCAATATGCTTCAAAAACAAATTGAGAATGGACTTAGAAATAAAGGGTTTTCTCTAATTGAAGCAATTACTGCTTGTCCAACATATTATGGTAGAAAAAATAAAAAAGGATCAGTAGTAGATATGATGACAGAAGTTAAAAATACTGCTGTTATTAGTAAGGCGTGGGATAAACTTACAGATGAGGATAAAGAAAGTAAATTTAAATTTGGTGAATTTTACAATGAAACTAAGCCAGAATATACTGAACAATATAAAAAATTAGTTGCAGCATATAAGAGGGAGGTATAATATGGATAGTAAGGAACTAAGATTATCAGGTTCTGGTGGACAAGGACTTATAACTGCAGGAATTATTTTAGCAGAGGCTGCGTTACTTGATGGATTAAACGTGGTACAATCTCAATCATATGGACCAGAAGCTAGAGGAGGTGCTAGTAAGTCTGAAGTCATAATTAGTAAAGAGGAAATAAACTTTCCAAAGGTTACTAATTGTGATATATTATTATCTCTAACTCAATTATCTTGTGACAAGTATTTGAAGGGCTTAAAATCTGGGGGAATTTTAATTGTTGATAATTCTGTAGCTAAACCTCCAAGAGAAGATATTACAATATACCAAGTACCAATAATTGATACTGCTACAGACAAGTTAAACAAAGTTATGGTAGCAAATATTGTTGCTTTAGGTGTTATTTATTCCGTTACTAATATTGTAACTAAGGAATCTTTAGAAAAGGCTGTATTAGCTAGAGTTCCAAAAGGAACTGAAGAGTTAAACAAAGCTGCTTTAAATGAAGGATTTAAATTGATAAAATCTGTATAAGTACAATAGAAAGGTAGAAAAAGGTGCTATAGATTGATAAAGAACCCAAATTTAATAAATAATATTCAAAGTAACTTTAGTAAACTAAGTAAAGGTCAAAAAATAATTGCTGAATTTATAATAAATAATTATGATAAAGCTGCCTTCATGACAGCTGCATCCCTTGGATCAACGTTAAATGTCAGTGAATCAACTGTTGTCAGGTTTGCTAATACATTGGGTTATAGCGGGTACAAGGAGTTACAGAAAGAGTTACAAGAGGTAATAAAGAATAAATTAACTACTGTTCAAAGAATGTCATTAGCTGAAGGAATTGAAGATGATAACAATATTTCTAAAGTTATGGAAAGTGATATTGAAAACATAAAAAAGACTATTAGCGAAATTGATAAGGAAAGTATACATAAATCAGTTCAATTAGTAACAAATGCCAAGAATATCTATGTAATAGGTTTAAGAAGCTCATCATTCTTAGCAGGATATCTTTGTTTTTATATGAATTTTTTATTTTCAAATGTAAGACTTATAACTTCAGATGCAAATGATATATTTGAACGTTTATTAAAGGTTAATAAGGATGATGTAGTTATAGCTTTGACATTTCCAAGGTATTCAAAAAAAACCGTGGAGGCATTAAGTTATTTGAATGAAAAGGGATGTAAAATCATTAGCATAACAGATAGTCTAATATCTCCAGCAGCAAATAAATCAGCTATAACTCTAATTGCTAGAAGCGATATGGTTTCTTTTGTTGATTCTCTAGTAGCTCCCATGAGTTTGATCAATGCTTTTCTTATTGCTTTAAGTAGCGAGATGAAGAAAGATGTGAATCTATACTTTGAAGAGCTTGAGAAGATATGGAAAACTTATAACATTTATGAACAAAATAATGTTGAATAAAAACTGGACTTAAAGTCCAGTTTTTTTGGATATTATATCTTATTTAATATTATCATAAATGATAAGTATTAAATATAGTTATCTGTTATAATAATTATAAATAGAATTTCTATAAAATTTTTGATGAGTTTAAATACAATTAAAGAGAGGTCAATATGATTAATAAAATAGGTGTAATTGGAGCGGGACCTGCTGGAATACTTGCTGCAGGAATGGCAGCAAGCAGGGGTCACCATGTGACTTTGTTAGAAAAGAATGAAAGAATAGGAAAGAAAATGTTTATTACAGGAAAAGGAAGATGTAATATTACAAATGCTGCTCCTATAGAGGACTTTTTTGAGAATATTATTTCAAATAAGAACTTTTTATATAGTAGTTTATACTCTTTCACAAATGATGATATTCTAAATCTCTTGAGGGAATTTGGACTTCATACTAAGATAGAAAGAGGAAATAGAGTGTTTCCAGAAAGTGATAAATCAAGTGATGTAATAAAAGCTCTCACTAAATTCCTAGATAAGAATAATGTGGATATCAGATTGAAATCTAATGTTAAGAGTATAATACACTCTAATGGAACATTTAGGGTTGATTTGGAAGAAGAAGAATTAATATTTGACAAAGTGATAATTACAACAGGTGGTAAATCATATCCAGCAACTGGTTCCACAGGCGATGGGTATATTTTTGCAAAACGATTAGGTCATAAAATAATTCCTTTAAAACCTTCACTAGTACCTATGGAAATAAATGCACTATGGATATCTGATTTACAAGGCCTTTCTTTAAAAAATGTGGCTTTGAAGGTCTATGGAGATCAGAAGTTAATACATGAAGAATTTGGAGAAATGATATTTACACATTTTGGGATATCTGGTCCAATAGTTCTGTCAACAAGCAACTATTTACATGGTAATTACAAGAAAATAAAGCTATCTATAGACTTAAAACCAGCACTAGATTTTTATAAACTTGATAATAGAGTTTTGAGAGATTTTCAATTATATAATAACAAGAACCTAAAGAATTCATTAAATGATTTATTACCACAAAGGTTAATCCCTTGGGTAATAAAATTTTCAAATATCGATCCAGAAAAGACCGTAAATCAAATTACAAAGGAAGAAAGAAACAATCTTGTGTCTATTATAAAAGAATTCCCAATGGATTTTAAGGGATTCAGACCAATTGAAGAAGCCATAGTAACATCAGGTGGAGTTTCTACTAAAGAAATCAATCCTTCTACTATGGAATCTAAATTGATACCAAATCTTTTTTTTGCTGGAGAAGTGATAGATGTAGATGCATTAACAGGTGGATTCAATCTTCAAATTGCATATTCAACAGGATACCTAGCTGGTATGAATGTTTAATTGCCCTAAATATAGCTTATTATCTTGTTAAGTTTCAATATTTAATATATAATTATTTAGTGAGTAAAAGAAGATATAAGAAGTATAGGAGGGCAGGCATGATGAAAAAAGTTTTTTCGATTGCTGTTGATGGACCTGCAGGTGCTGGTAAAAGTACCATTGCAAAGAGAGCATCAGAAGTATTAAAGATTGAGTACATTGATACAGGTGCTATGTATAGAGCTTTAACTTATAAGGTATTAGAAAAAAAAATTGATCCTAAAGATACAGAAAACGTTATTGAAATATTGAACAAAACGAATATAGACTTTATAGATAATCATATTTATTTAGATGGTTTGAAGGTTGATAAAGAAATAAGAGATAATAAAGTAAGTAGTAATTCATCTTATATAGCCATAATAAAAGAAGTTAGGGAGAGAATGGTGTTTATTCAACAAGAAATGGCTAAAGAAAAATCTGTAATAATGGATGGTAGGGATATTACTACAGTGGTATTGCCAAATGCTGATTACAAGTTTTTTATAACTGCTACTGTTGAGGAAAGAAGCAAAAGAAGATATAAGGAGTTAATTGAGAAAGGTGAATCAAATATTACTCTAGAGAAGATAATAGAAGATATTAAAAGAAGAGATAAAATTGATAGTAACAGAGAAATTGCACCTTTAACCAAAACTGAGGATTCATATCTTATTGACACAACTGATAAATCTATAGAGGAATGTGTAAATATAATTGTCTCAATGGTAAAGGGAGGAAAATAATTTGTTTTATAATACTGTGAAAATAATAGCAAATTTTGTCCTTAGAATTTTATATAGAGTAAGTGTTACTGGAGTTGAAAATGTTCCTGCAAGTGGTAAATCTATTATATGTGCAAATCATTTTAGTAATTGGGATCCAATTTTTGTTTCTATAGCCTTTCCAAGAAAAATATCTTGGATGGGGAAACAAGAACTATTTAAGAATAAGATACTTGGAAAATTTCTTAGTAAATTAGATGTATTCCCAGTAGATAGAGATGGTAGTGATATTTCGGCTATAAAAAAGGCTTTAAGAGTACTAAAAAATGAAGAAGTATTGGGTATATTTCCAGAAGGTACTAGGGTTGATAGATTTCATATTGATAACGCCAAGCCTGGTGTTGCAATGTTAACTATTAAATCTAAATCTGAGCTTATACCAATATATATTAATAGCAATTATAAATTATTTAATAAAGTAGAAATTACCATAGGTAAACCCATAGATTTTTATCCTCAGGAAGGACAATCTATGGATTATACTGAAATAAGTCAAAATATACTTCGATCAATTTATGAATTGAAATAGGAGGTTGACATTGGAAATAATAATAGCAAAAAATTCTGGTTTCTGTTTTGGGGTTAAAAGAGCAATCGATATAACAATGAGTGAACTAGAAAATATGGATAAAGAAGTTTTGTCATATGGACCTTTAGTACACAATGAACAGGTTGTAAATAGGTTGGAAGATAAGGGTCTTAAAACTATTGAGAGTTATGAAGATATTTATAATAAAAGTTTAATAATTCGATCTCATGGGGTTTCAAAAGCAACAATAAACAAAATGAAAGAACAAGAGCTAAATGTAATTGACTGTACATGTCCATATGTTATTTTAGTTCATAAAAAGGTTGAGGAATTTTCAAATAAAGGGTATGATATAATAATAATTGGAGATTCTAAACACCCTGAAGTTGTTGGTATAAATGGGTGGTGTGAGGGTAAGGCGTATATAGTTAACTCAGAAGAAGACGCTTTAGCTTTACCCTCTATGGAGAAGGCTTTTGTCGTATCTCAGACAACAAATACCTTGGAAAAGTTTGAATCTTTATCAGATATAGTCAAATTGAAAACTGAAAAAATTGAGATATGTAATACTATATGTAATGCAACAAAAGTAAGGCAGGAATCAACTGCTGAGCTATCTAAAAAAGTTGATTTAATGATAGTTATTGGTGGCAAAACTAGTTCTAATACTAAAAAGCTTGTAGAAATTAGTAAGAAAAATTGTGATAATGTATTACATATAGAAACTATTAAAGATTTATCTTTACAAGAAGTACAAAGATTTAATACAATAGGAATAACAGCAGGTGCATCTACACCTGATTGGATAA
>CAYZZR010000127.1:0-2294 GCA_964482775.1 uncultured Tissierella sp.
TGTTGCCTTGGGAAGCTGCTCTTGGCACAAAGGTTGTAGTCAATACCCTAAGTGGTAAGATCAAGGTGACTATACCTCAAGGGATGCCAACGGGAAAGAGAATTAGGGTTCCAGGAAAAGGCTATAGGGATACAAAGGACAATACAGGAGATCTTTATGTCGAAGCCAACATAGTAAACCCTCCAAGCCTTTCAGAAGAAGAGCAGAGGCTATATGAGGAGTTAAGTAGAGTTTCAAAATATAATCCTAGGTAAGAGTGAACAATGAACAGTAATTAATGAAAGGGTGTGAAAAATATGGATTTAAACAAATTTACACAAAAAAGTTTAGAAGCATTACAAAATTCTCAGGAAGTAGCTATAAAAAATGGAAATCCACAGCTTGAAGAAATCCATATACATTATAGCTTAGTCCATCAAGAAGATGGGCTAATTCCTAAAGTGATTTCCTATATGGGTGAGAATATTGACCTGATTATAAGTGATACCCAGAGAGAAGTTGGAAGACTGCCTAAACAATCTGGAGGAGGCAATCTTTATCCATCAAGGACATATACCAAGATCTTGCTTGAGTCTGAAGAGGAAGCCAAGAAGTTTGGAGATGAATATGTAGGTGTTGAACATATTTATATTTCCCTATTGAAGGAAAAGGGGATTACTTCAGAGAAGATTTTTAAGAAATACAATATAAATCTTCAAAGATTTCTTGAAGCCTTAAAGCAAATCAGAGGAAATCAAAGTATAAAAACTGACAATCCTGAATCAACATATGAGGCACTAACAAGGTTTGGCAAGGATTTAGTTGAAGAAGCAAAAAATGGCAAGATGGATCCAGTTATAGGACGAGATGGTGAAATTAGAAGTGTAATAAGAATTTTGTCCAGAAGAACAAAGAACAATCCAGTACTAATAGGTGATCCTGGAGTAGGTAAAACTGCCATAGTAGAAGGTTTAGCACAAAGAATTGTAAATGGTGATGTTCCTGAAGGATTAAAGGAAAAAATCATATTTTCATTGGATATGGGAGCTTTAATAGCTGGAGCTAAATATAGAGGAGAATTTGAAGAAAGATTAAAAGCAGTACTTTCAGAGGTTCAAAAATCAGAGGGCAAGATAATACTCTTTATAGATGAAATACACAACATTGTAGGAGCTGGAAGGACAGAAGGAAGCATGGACGCATCCAACCTTTTGAAGCCTATGCTGGCCCGCGGAGAACTTCATGCTATAGGAGCAACCACATTAGATGAATACAGAAAATATATTGAAAAGGATGCAGCCCTAGAGCGAAGATTTCAAAAGGTATTGGTATCTGAGCCAACTGTAGAGGATACCATATCTATTTTAAGAGGACTAAAGGAGAAATACGAAATCCATCATGGAATAAGGATATCCGATAGTGCTGTAATTGCTGCTGCAACTCTTTCAGATAGATATATTAGTGATAGATTTTTACCTGATAAGGCTATAGATTTAATGGATGAAGCATCAGCCATGATAAAGACTGAAATTGAAAGTATGCCTACAGAAATAGATGAAATAAGAAGACGTATCCTTCAACTAGAAATTGAGAAGGCTGCTTTAAAGAAGGAGACAGATGAAGCCTCATCTATAAGATTAGAAAAATTAGAATTAGAATTATCCACACTTAAAGGGGAATATGACAATCTAAGAGCTCAATGGGAATATGAAAAGAAAGATATCAATAAGCTAAAAGATATAAAACAAGAAATTGAATCTGTAAATAGACAAATTGAGGATGCTGAGAGAAAATATGATTTAGAAAAATTATCTCAATTAAAGTATGGCACTAAAATAGAATTGGAAAAGAAATTAGAAGAAGCAAACAAGAAAAATGAAGATAAAGAAAAAATGCTCAAGGAAGAGGTTACAGAAGAGGAAATAGCAGATGTAGTGGCAAAATGGACAGGAATACCTGTCTCTAAACTAGTTTCTACTGAAAGAGAAAAGCTACTTGATTTAGATAATATTTTACACCAAAGAGTCATAGGTCAGGACCAAGCAGTGGAGGCTGTTGCAGATGCAGTTATTAGAGCCAGATCAGGTATGAAGCAGCTGAATAGACCAGTAGGTAGCTTTATATTCTTGGGACCAACAGGAGTAGGTAAAACCGAGCTATCCAAGGCTTTAACAACCACCTTGTTTGATGATGAGAGAAATCTTATAAGGATAGATATGAGTGAATATATGGAGAAACATGCAGTTTCTAGACTTATTGGAGCTCCTCCTGGATATGTAGGATATGATGAAGGTGGACAACTGACAGAAGCTGTT
>CAYZZR010000127.1:2304-6489 GCA_964482775.1 uncultured Tissierella sp.
AGCCATACTCGGTTATACTATTTGATGAAATTGAAAAGGCCCATCCTGATGTATTCAATATATTGCTACAGGTATTAGATGATGGTAGATTAACTGACAATCAAGGCCGAATAGTGGACTTTAAGAATACAATCATAATCATGACTTCAAATATAGGGTCTAATTATCTCCTTGAAGGGGTCAACAGTGATGGAACCATAGATGAAGCGTACAAGGAAAAGGTAGAAAATGAGCTAAGACTTAAGTTTAAACCAGAGTTTTTAAATCGTATAGATGAAATAGTAATGTTTAAACCTCTTCAAAGAAATGAAATCTTTAAGATTATTGACTTACAAATAGAAGAATTAAAATCAAAGCTTGAGGATCGCCAGATTGATATAAAGGTAAGTGAAAGTGCAAAGGAATTTATATTAAACAGAGCTTACTCCAGTCAATACGGTGCTAGACCGGTAAAGAGATTTATCCAGAAGGAATTGGAAACAAAAATAGGAAGGCTTCTTATTAAAGGAGATTTAAAGGATAAGGATAGCTTAGAAGTAGATATAGAAAATGACCAGCTAAGTTTTAGGGCATAACACGTAGTCTCGAAGAACAATTTTGTTTACTCCCACATAAAAAAAACTCGGATTCAAGAATCCGAGTTTTTTATTAGCTATTTTTAGCCAAACATATTTATAAATGCTGTTATAGCGAATGCGTTTGTAAAGTCTATGAATAACGCACCAACTAGTGAAACTACGAAGTAAGCTACTGTTGAGTATTCATACTTTTGAGCAACTGACGCCATGTTTGCAACTCCATTAGGTGTAGCACCCATACCGAATCCGCAGTGGCCAGCTGATATAACTGCTGCATCGTAGTCCTTGCCCATTACTGGGAAAGTAACATAAGTTGCATATAAATACATCAATACAGTTTGACCTATTAATAGAACGATCATTGGGATAGCTAATTCTACAAGTTCCCAAAGTTTCAATGTCATAAGAGCCATCGCTAAGAATAAGTTAAGAGCAACGTCACCAACTACACCGATTTCCTCTTGTGGAGTATGGAATGCTCCAGAGTCAGAAACGTTTCTAATTACAGCTGCTACAAGCATACCACCGATATATGCTGGCATTGTGATTCCTGTTAAAGCGATTAATTGTGATACATAAGTACCAACACCCATAGCAATAAGAATTTGGAAGAATGCCATACCAATTTTGTCGCCATCAAGTAATGTATCTTTTTCTTCAACCATTTCTTCATTAACTGCTGATGTTGATCTTTTCTTGTTCATTAAGTCATTTTTAATGATAAGTCTGTTTGCTACTGGCCCACCCATCATGGATCCAGCTACAAGACCAAAAGTTGCTGCTGCAACTGCTACTGTTGTTGCTCCTGTAATACCTAAAGCTTCTACTGTTGGAGCAAAAGCTGCTGATGTACCGTGTCCACCAGTCATAGGTGTTGAACCTGTCATAAGTGCTAGCAATGGATGAACTCCAACTACACCTGCTAATCCAACTGCTAAAGCATTTTGTAAAACAACTAATCCAGTTGCCACTACTAAGAATATTAATACCTTAGGGCCACCTTTTTTAAGTACTTTTAAGCTTGCGTTGAATCCTACTGATGTAAAGAACATTGTCATAAAGAATGACTGTAATGTTGTGTCGAATTCAAACATTAGGACACCAGATAATCTAAGTACAAGTGTAATAATAGCGAATAGCAATCCCCCTATAACCGGTGCTGGTATACAGTATTTTTCGAAAAAGTTAACACTTTTTCTCAACTTTTTACCAATTAACAGTAGTATTACTGCTAGTCCAATTGATTGAATCATGTTCATTGTAATTGTCATTTGAAACCCTCCTTATATTTTTTATTTTCTAACAGTTTCAATTCTACCATAGAAGACGGAAAAATACCAGAGGAAAACGTTAAATAAATTAAAATCATTCAAATGTGTCATAGTTCGAATAATACTAAAAAGTGAAATATTTATTTCATTGTAAATTTACACGATTGTATTCACTTCCAATTGATTGACAATTTAGATAATTGGAAATCCGACGAAAATCTTATTCAAACTTATTGTAAATTTCTATTAAATTGTAATAAGTTTGACGGTTTACGTAGAAATATGAAAAATTGTGAAACTGTATATTGATTTAATGTAACTTAATAATAAAAAGACCTCATTCCCAATTTCTAATTGTGAAATGAAGTCTTTTTCTACATTGTATTTTAACCAAAAAAGTTTACGAATCCTGTTATAACCATAGCGTTTGCAAAGTCTATGAATAATGCACCAACTAGAGAAACTACAAAGTAAGCTACCGCTGAGTATTCATACTTTTGAGCAACTGACGCCATATTAGCAACTCCATTAGGTGTAGCACCCATACCAAATCCACAGTGTCCAGCTGATATAACTGCTGCATCGTAGTCCTTGCCCATTACTGGGAAAGTAATATAGTTAGCAAATAAGTACATCAACACAGTTTGACCTATTAGTAGGATAAACATAGGAACAGCAAGATCTATAAGTTCCCAAAGCTTTAATGTCATAAGTGCCATTGCTAAGAATAGGTTTAGAGCAACGTCACCTAGAATACCGATTTCATCTTGAGGAGTTTTGAATGCTCCAGAATCAGAAACGTTTCTTATAACAGCTGCTACAAGCATAGAACCTATATAGCCTGGCATAGTCAATCCTGTTAAAGCAATAAGATTTGATACATAAACACCAATACCCATTGCAATTAGGATTTGGAAGAATGCCATACCAACTTTATCTCCATCAAGAAGTGAAGACTTTGATTCTGTTAAATCTTCTTCAACTGTAGCTGAGGCTTTTCTTTTTGTCATTAAGTCATGCTTAATGATTAGTCTGTTCGCTACTGGTCCACCCATCATGGAACCTGAAACAAGTCCATATGTAGCTGCAGCAACTGCCACTGTTGTTGCTCCTGTAATACCCATAGCTTCAATTGTAGGAGCAAAAGCTGCTGAAGTACCGTGTCCACCAGTCATAGGTGTTGAACCTGTCATAAGTGCTAGTAGTGGATCAACTCCAACCACTCCAGATAATCCAACGGCAATTACATTTTGTAGAATAGTTAGAAGTGTTGCTACTCCTAAGAAAATTACTACTTTAGGGCCGCCCTTCTTAAGTACTTTAAGACTTGCATTGAATCCAACTGATGTAAAGAACATAGTCATAAAGAATGTCTGTAAGGTTGTGTCGAATTCAAACATTAGTATACCAGTTAATCTTAATACAAGAGTAATGATTGCGAATAGTAATCCCCCTATTACTGGTGAAGGTATACAATATTTTTCAAAGAAGTTAATCTTTGATCTTAATCGTTTTCCGATTAAAAGTAGTATAACTGCTAATCCAATTGACTGGATCATGTTCATAGATATTGTCATAGACAAAATCCTCCTTATGTATATTTTTTTTACCAATAATAATCTTAACACAAATGAAGGAAAAATTCCACCTAATATGGAATATTGAATTAAAAACTGTCAAATATTGGCCAATTAAGAATATTCAAAAAACGTTTTCATTGACAATATTGCTTAGATTGAAGTTTTGGAATAATAGGCCAAAATAATAAAAAAATTATAGACAAAGAAAAAAACATATTCCATAAAGAAATATGTTTTTTTAGTATGTAGCCGTGCACCCAGCTTTGGCAGTCTATTCCGAGCGTTACCCAAACAGTTGACTCGGGCCAGGCTTTCCTGCGGCACACGAAAATATTCACTTATCGCTGCTTCCTTCCGGACCTGACGAGGTTCATGAGTTTCCGTTGCGTAGGACCCAACCGTCAACATCACTTATCTGAGGCAGACCCCACAATAGAGTAGCCTAATCTGGGAATTCAACCCTGCTGTAGCGGATTGCAAGTTACAGGGTGCCGCTAACTCCCCATCTAGCACGGCAAAAATTTCTAATGGCGGAGAGAGAGGGATTTGAACCCTCGAGACGCTTTCACGTCTACCCGCTTTCCAGGCGAGCGCCTTCGACCACTCAACCACCTCTCCGTGTGTTAAATGCACTACAGAAATATATTATAGGATAAAATTTGAGTATTGTCAAGCTTGTAAAATTTCTCATTATTGTAAGGTGAAGTATGTCAAGGTATTTTTATAGTGTAAATCCATGGATGTTCTGATATAATA
>CAYZZR010000128.1:0-6401 GCA_964482775.1 uncultured Tissierella sp.
CATTTTCATCTTCATAACCTTTTGAGCCTTCTACAATATATCCAACGCAATCAACTAGTTTTATACTAGCGGTAAAGTCATCAATATGAATACTTGCTGCTGTACTTGGTACAAATTTAGGTTCAGTTGTCATTATTGTTTTTCCTTGAGCGCTTTGTGGTATTTCATCTAAAGCTCTTTTCTTTTCATATTCATCTTCTATATTTGGAACCACTAAGTTTTCAATGACTTTCTTAATAAATGTTGATTTACCTGTTCTAACAGCCCCTACCACCCCTAGATAGACCTCGCCATTAGTTCTTTTTGTAATACTTTTTAGTATTTCTTGTTTTTCCATCTAATCCCTACTTTCATTAAAATATATGAATTACATTAAAATATATGAAAAAAGATTCAAATTTTGAATCTTTCTAATTTATCAATAATATTTTAATAATTAACATCGTATTTAGATATATTATCTAAAACTGGTATTATTGAAGTATCATCAAATCTAGTTGGTAATACTTCTTCTTTCTTAGCAAATATATATTTTTCTATTTTTTTTGCAAGATTTTTAGTTACAACTGAAGAAATATTTTCACTATTTATTTTACCATTTTTTATATTTTGAATTAATTCCAAATCTGTTCCAAGTGAAATAATTCTTTCAGGATTTGTTGCTTCTAATATTCCGCCATTTTCTTCAGCACCCGTTAAAAACATATAATATTCATTGACATTTAATAAGCTACCACCTTCAACAAATGAATAGCTTTTTTTATCTTTTGAAATACCACCATATTGTTTTAATTCAATGGCTTCAGAAGTAATTAATTCTCCTTTTAGATTTTCAATTACACTTATACTGTATACTGTAACTGGATCATAAACGGTTTTATTTTTACTTATCCCTGTTTCTATTTCAACGGGATTTATATATTCAGTTTTTAAAATACTATTCACTTTAGCAATAAAAACATATCTACTAGCACCATATGCTTTTCCAGGAGTACTAGTATCTAATGCATATATTGCATGATCGTTATAAACTGGTAATCCATTTAAAGTGCCTATGGATTTTTCTTGCTTGAATTTATTATTAACTACTATAAAAGTTGAAACTGACAAAAGAATCACTATCATTATATATAAATTTTTTTTATTTTTCATTTTTTCCTCCTAATAATAATTGTTGTATGCCCAGTCATAATTTCTTTTATCTCCTAAAGATAATGTTGTTATAGATGTAACATATTCTTGCATTACAGAATCTGATTCATTACGATGATTTAAACGTAAAGCATGTCCTGTTTCATGAATAATAACATTTAATTTTTGATTAGTAGATAAAGTTGACATATAATTATGCGCAAATTTAATTGTTCCATTTGAAGATGTTCGACCAACCGTGTCGCCACCCAAACTATTTACATCTGAATATGTAACATCATTTGCTGTTAATATAGTATCAGCTCTAATTACTCCTGATTTATAATTATTCCATACTGTTACACCTGATGATACAGAATAACTACTATTATTTTTATAATCAAGATGTTTTCCAGAATCTACCAAGTCCCATGTTTGTAAAGACAGGGTCCCCCATGCCAATATAGTCATCATAGGTGCTATAAATAAGAATACAAATAATAAGTTAAAACGCAAATACTTTAATAAACTGCGTATTTTATTTTTCATTTTTTCCTCCTTTGATAAAATACTTTTCATAACATTACGTTTTACCTATTTAATACAATTTAAAGCAATATTATTATATTTCATTAAATTGATATCACTTTCACCTCCTTTTTTACTTTAGAGATAAAACGATGTTAACAATTACATGAATATACTATAATACTGCTTTAGTATATCTATTTTTATTATAACATATTTGCATAAAAAAAGATTCAAATTTTGAATCTTACACCATTTTATCAATATCTTTGGGAATTTTGTCATTAACTACAACGCTTACTATTTTATCTTCTTTTTCTTTTGATACTTCTTTGCCTGTCATTTTACCTAATTCTTGAATTACTTCTCTTAAAGTATTTTCATTTTTTAAATCATTTTGTTGTAATTTTTTAGCTAAATCTAAAATGGTTTCTTTATTTACACTAGTTTTCTTTTCTATTTTTTTAAAAAAGTTATCACTAAAATTCATAATCTCACTCCTAGAGTATTATATGAATTTAAAAAAAAGAGGTTAAATTTATTTAACTCTTTCTAGTTTTGTATTATTAAACTTATATACTTCATCTGCTAATATTTCGATATCTTCTTTAATATGGGTAGCGATAATTATTATTTTACCATTACTCTTTTCTTTCAAAAGTAAATTTCTGATTTTTAAAGTCGTTTCATCATCTACCCCATTAAATGGTTCATCCAGAATTATGACTTTTGGATTTTCCATTAAAACTTGAGCTATTCCTAACTTTTGTTTCATACCTAAAGAATACTCACTATATTTTTTATTATCGTTTTCTAAATTAACATCTTTTAAAGTTTCGATAATCTTTTTTTCATCAATAATTTTTTGAATATTAGCAAGAGCCTTTAAATTTTCAAACCCAGTTAAATATGGAATAAAATTTGGTTTTTCTATCAAAGATCTAGTATTTGGAGGAAACTTTTTTTCTTTAATAATGTTTTCTTCATCAAACAATATTTCTCCTTTTGTTGGTTCATAAAAACCACATATCATTTTTAATAAAACACTTTTCCCCGAACCGTTCTTACCAATTAACCCATATATTTTACCATCAGTGAATTCAATATTTATATCGTCTAAAATTAAATTATTTTTGAATTTTTTCGATACTTTTTTTACTTTTATAACCATACTAACAACTCCTTTCAAATAATTTTATAACATTTCTTATTATAAAATTTGTTCCTGTAAAGAATAAGCACATTGATATTAATACCAACGGTTTCTGAATGTACATATAAGGTTGCTCTAAAAGAAAAATTATTATACACGTTAAAATGATAAATATTAACAATAATTTTTTTAAATAATACGCTTTTAGCAGTATTAAACATGCGTTAATAATTGAAATAATATATAACCAATCAATTAAAATATAGATTAAATTAAAATTTGTGACACAATAGATTAAAAAATCCGAAAAAAACACTATTATTATACTGATAATCATAATTGATAAACTTTTTAAAAAATTCCATTTTGAAGTACTAATTCTTAGAAATATATTATCATTTCCCATTTTTAAATCGTTTGTATATAACGATATACCGATATATATATAAAATAAAGTTTTAAACAAATAAAAATTAATTTCTAAAAAAGTATCATATTTCATTCCTAAATTTAAGAAAATCAAATCAGAATTATCTACTTTCAAATAAACAGTATTATATATTGCGTACGCTATTGATATTAATAGATATATAGAAATTATTGTCTTTCTCTTAGTTAATATATAACTTAAATCGTTTTTAAAAATATAATTCATTATCCACCCGTTTTCTTATAATATTTTTTTGTAAATAAGAAGAATAAATAGCATATCAATAATAAAAAGGTCAAATAAATAATGGTACAAATTAATTCTAAATTAAAACTATCATAATATCCACCAATTATATAATTACTAAGTATTAATGGCATATTCATAACACTATTAACTGGAAAACCAGAATAAAAAATGCCTGATACTATAATTCCATAAAGAATAACATTTAATATTAGTGGTATTTTTATATCAATTAATTTACTTAATAAAATTGTTATTATATTTAAAAACTGAGATACCATAAAAACTTTAAATATTAAAAATATTAAATAGATCAAATTATTCGTAGCATATAAGCCGTTATATTCTAATCCTAATCCTTGTTTTGGAAAAAAATTCAAAGATATAATAATTAACAACATAATTAAAGTATATACACACAAGTTAATGATAACTATATTTTTAATTAGTTCTTTTAAATATTTCTTCCTAGTTTCAAATCTGGATATAATAAATTGGCTTTTTTCAAAAAAATTATAAATTATAATTGTTACTATCAATAGTGGTAGAAAAATGCCAAAAGGAATAAAAGCATAATGAGACAATATTAGGTTAAATGATCCTAAATATGATAAACCCGAACTTAAATAACCTGCATAAATAGATAATAGTGCTGCAATTAAAATTGAAATTTTAAAATATGATGAATCAAATACTAAAACCAAATTGTTTATTAAATATTTATTTTTCCATTGCAATATTTACATCCTCCTTGTTCTTATATGTCTTTGCCACAAGAAGAGTTGATATAAATGCTAATAAAAGAGCATATCCAGTCATAAATGACAAACTAACTACATTTTCATAAACCCAAAAATTAAATATTGAAAATGAATTTCTAAAATTAGGTCCTACCACTTGTGGAAAAAGTACCGTAAAACCATCACCAATAATAACTTCAAAAAATATATCTACTATAATCATTGTTATATAAGATAAAATTAATGTTAAAGGAATATTCATTTTTTTCTTTGAATAATACAAAAATATATTAATATAATAAATACCCATAATTGTTAAATTGATAAAATAAAATATAAAATATAAGATTAGATTTCCTAGATATTCTCGTCCTATTAAGGAATAACCATAGTATTCTATTGTTTTATATATATCAAAGTGTCCTGACACAAGATAGCAAACTAAAAAAGTAAAAACTAAAAAAATTGGTACCATTAATGCATATTTCCATGAATTTAAAATTTCTTTAATAATGCATTTTTTATAATTTTCTCGCATCATTTTATTTTTTAAATACCCCGATGATATTTTATGATAAAAATTGTAACAGCCACATAACATAATTACTAATGGAAAAATGAATTGAATTAACGATGTAGTTCTATCAACCAATATATTGCTAAACAAAGTGTACGTATCCATCATATATGGGTCTTTTCCTTTAAGAGGGGAATTAGGATAATTCTTCATTTCTTCCAAAAAGTTTGCTCTTCTTACAAAACTATTTTCATAATCAATTTTAATTGTTAATGCTTGAATCACTATAGCAATGCATAGCAGTAAAAGTAAAATGATACAAATTTTATTTTCTTTTAAAAATTTTCGCATGTAACTCCTTTCAAAAAAAACGTAAGTGTATGGCAAAAAATATTTACAACATACAACTTACAACACTCAAATTTATTTAATATTGATACAAATTATTGAAAACTGTTTCTGATGAAAACCAGGTTCCATTAAAATATGTTTTATTTAGATATGTATTTCTTGTTTTTGCTTCACCTTTAACTGTTCCAGTGCACATTCCAAACATTGTAGTATCAGTTTCAGTATTTATGTGTGCGATGGTACTATATTGGCTATTATTACTATTAGTGTCAACTTCAATTAAAAAGTAAGCACTAGTCCCTAAGCAACTAGACGCCGGCATTTCATCATTCGAAGTTAATCCTTTAAATCTAAATAGAATATCTCTTGTATCTTTTGTACTTAAAACTCCAACTACATGATCAAGATTATCATTTTTAACCAAAGTTCCTGCATTTGCCACTCCTCTTCTAGCTGGCAAATAGAATTCTACATAACTTTGATATACAGCTGCTTTAATTTCTGTTAATGAAAACACAAAGCTTAATACAAATATGATTAAAATACACTTAATAATTTTTATTATAAGTCCCTCCTTTATTTTAACCATACACTTACAATTCAATTATATCAATAATATAAATTATTGTAAACATTATTCGACATTTATCGACTGATAGCGAACAAAAAAAGAGGTTAATTAAACATCTTCCTCTCCTTTATTTTTAAATTGTAAGACAATTGGTGTTCCTTCAAAATCAAATGATTCTCTTATCTTATTTTCTAAATATCTCTCATATGAGAAATGAATTAAACCTTTACTATTTACTTGAATATTAAATGTTGGAGGTTTAATAGCTACTTGATTTGAAAAATATATTTTAAGTCTTTTTCCTTTATATGAAGGCGGGATGTTTAACATATAAGCATCCGTTATAACATCGTTTAAAAGACTTGTTTTTATTTCTTTTTTACTATTTTCATATGCTTTTAATACTTCTGGCATTAAAGTATGAATTCTTTTTTTAGTTAAAGCTGATAAAAAGACAATTGGTGCATATGGAATAAATTGAAAGTTATTTCTAACTTCTTTCGTAAAACTTTTCATTTTACTATCTTTATCATCAACTGTATCCCATTTATTTACTACTAATATAATACCTTTTCCAGCTTCTTTAGCATATCCAGCAATATGTTTATCGTGTTCTATAATGCCTTCTTTAGCATCAATAACTACTAAACAAACATCACTTCTATCAATTGCTTTTAAGCTTCTAAGTAAACTATATTTTTCAATGTTTTCATATATTTTACCTCTTTTTCTCA
>CAYZZR010000129.1:0-6284 GCA_964482775.1 uncultured Tissierella sp.
TCACAAAAACCTTCATTAAACAACCCTATATTAAGAGCTTTTTTTAAAGCTCTTTTCAACCCATAGAGAGAGGTAATAATATGATAAAAGTTGAAAATTTGTCCTACTCATTTCCGCAAAAAGATTTATATAATAAGATTTCATTTGAAATAAAAGATGGTCAACACTGTGCCTTTATAGGATCAAGCGGAATTGGAAAAAGCACCCTTATAGATTTAATAATGGATCCAGAAAGATATATGTTTGATGGGATCTTAGAGATAGACCCTAATTCTAGAATTGGGTATGTAAGTCAGTTCTCACAACTAGATAATACAAAAGCAATTACAGTTTTCCAATATATTTGTGAAAAATTTATAAATCTACAAAATGAAATATCAGCCATTTGTACTGAAATGGAAACATCTTCAGATATTGATTCTTTAATGGAAAAATACCAAGAAGCTTTAGATGCCTTTGATGCAATAGGTGGCGATGATTTCGAAAGCATTGTTAATAAGAAACTTAATCTTGCTGAACTAAACAAGCATAAAGATAAATTTCTTTCTGAACTTAGTGGTGGTGAATTCAAACTTGTTCAAGTGATTAAGGAGATGCTTAACAAGCCTGACCTTATGATTATGGATGAACCAGATGTATTTTTGGACTTCAATAACCTTAATGCTCTTAAAAATCTAATTAATTCTCACAAAGGAACATTATTGATTATTACACACAACAGATATCTATTGAATCATTGTTTCGATAAGATAATACACCTTGAAAATATGGAAATACAGGAATTTGATGGAAGATATATCGACTATAACTTCGAATTACTTCAAAGAAAAATTGAGTTACAAGAACTAGCTACTGCTGATGATGAAGAAATTCAGCGCAATGATATCTTAATAGAAAAGCTAAGGTTTATAGCAAATCAAAACGCTGAAGCTGCTAGGGGAAAAACAGTAAATGCTAGAGTTAAGATTCAAGAAAGATTAAAGGCAAATAGGATTAAATCACCATTCTTAGCTATTAAAGAACCGACTATCAATTTTGCTACTGATAGTATAATAGAAGATACGATTATTCTACAGGTTAATGATTACAGTCTTGCCTTTGAAGATATACTTCTAGAAAATGTTAACTTCGAGATAAAATCCACTGATAAAGTAGCTCTTATCGGATCAAATGGTACTGGAAAAACCACATTATTAAAAGAAATTTATGAAAATAGCAATGATGCTATTGAATTAAATGGTGATGTTAAGGTAGGTTATTTATCTCAACTTCAAGGAGAAATATTAAATGAATCTAATACAATAGCTGATGAGTTCTTCGATGCAGGATTTAAAACATATGATGAGATTAAATCCTATATTACAAGCTATGGCTTTGACGAAGAATTTATTAATCAAAAGATAGGCTCTTTATCTGGTGGAGAAAAGAACATGCTTCAATTAGCTAAAATCTCCGCTCAGAAATCAAGCATCTTGCTTCTTGATGAACCCACAAGTCATTTAGATACCTACTCACAAGTTGCACTTGAAAAAGCCTTAGAAAACTATAAAGGTGCAATTCTAATGATCTCTCATGATTACTATACAATTGTGAATTGTATGGATTATGTATTAATCATTGAAGATAAAACCATTAGAAAAATGAGTACACGGAAATTTAGAAAGATGATTTATGATAATCATTTTGATAAAGAATACTTAGAAATCGAAGAAAAGAAAAAACTAGTTGAAAGGAAAATTGAATTGGCTTTAAAAGATAAAGCTTTTGAACTAGCAAAAACTTTATCTGAAGAATTGGAAAAGCTAATTAAGTTGCTTTAAGGCCATGTAAACCTTTCTACCAATTCATAAATCCTTTATGCATATGATAAATTTGAGTAAAGTTGTTGTTAAGCAGTATTTTTACTGCTTGACTACTCCTACTCCCAGAACGACAATAGACTAATATTGGTTTATCCTTGTATTCTACAATCTCTTCAAGCCTATTCTTAAGGCTATCTAAAGGAATCACAGTTGCCCCTTTTATATGACCTGCACCAAACTCTTCTTTTGTTCTTACATCTAATATAAATAGCTCCTCTTGATCTTCAATTAATTTTCTCGTTTCCTCTATACTTAAATTTGTAGCCGAAGATTTTGATCCCACATTCTTAGATGCATCAGTAGGTCTAAACCTCATATATAATAATATTATTACAATAATTACAACTATAAATTTCATTATTCTCATTTTCTATATCCTCCATTCGATTCACATATATATGATTCTCTAGTATCTAGATTTATTACTTTTACTTCACTTCTTATCAACTATAGTAAACATAGGCTTTCAAGCTTCTCACAAACTTGCCCCAGGCCTTCCTTCAGTAAATACAAAATACTGCTATATTTTATATTTTAATGATATAATATATTAACCTAGGAGGGTTAGATATGGCTAAAAAGTTTAGATTAAAATATGTAAGAAGATGGATACTCTTACTTAGCAGCTTATTAATATTCGGTATAATAAAATATTTCCCTTTAAGGGCCCACGGAAATCTACTAGATAAAAGGGTTCTATTCATTAGTGCCTATACTCAAAGCTTTGTGACTGTTCCCGAACAAATAAAGGGAATCCAGAACATCTTTAGAGACCAAGCTATTGAATTGGATATAGAATATATGGATACGAAAAGATTTGATACAGAAGACAAAAGACTTCAATTTTATGATTCTTTAAAATATAATTTAGACCATGTTCCTCCATATGATGCAATTATTGTTGGTGATGACAATGCTCTAGACTTTGCAGTCAAATACCAAGAAGAATTATTCCCTAATATTCCTATTGTTTTTTTGGGAATCAATGATATTCAATGGGCAATAGAAGTTGCAAAAGATCCATTTATAACTGGTATAACAGAAGAAACTTCCATCAAAGAAAATATTGAAATTGCATATAGTTTTAATAAAAATGCCACAAAAGTTATCGGTATAGTGGATCATACTCTGACAGGAAATGGAGACAGAGTACAATTTCTTCTAGCTGAAGAAGCTTTCCCACAATTAGAATTTCAGGTTATTAATTTTTCTGATTATAAGTTTAATGAATTTGGATCAGTGATAGCAGGGATTGAAAGTGATTCTATTTTGTTCTTCCTTACTATGGGAGAGGACAAGGATGGTACTTATTTTAGTATAGATAAGGCTGTTGACTTGCTTAGATCCCATGCCAAGGTTCCAGTTTATCGTTTATCTATTGGCGGAGTAGGGGATGGATTATTGGGTGGTAAGATGGTTTCCTATGAAAAATCTGGTGAAGTTGCAGCACAGATGGTTATGGATATTTTTAATGGAATTCCTGTGAAATCTATAGAAGTAATTACAGAAAGCCCAAATCAGTATTTTTTTGATTATAAATTACTTCAAAAGTATAATATAGATATGAGCTTGATTCCTGAAGGTGCCATATTAGTAAACAGCCCCCCAAATCTATTTCAGGAATATAGAGAATATATTATATATATAGGCATATTTTTTATTTTTATAATCCTTATCATATTATTCTTATCTTTTGATACTATAAGAAGCCGAAAGATGTCCCTTGCTCTAAAAAGAAGTAATGCTGAACTGTCAACTACAACAGAGAAATTGGTAGAATCCCAAGATGAGCTTCAGGCTCAGTATGATACTATTCAGGAACAAGTAGATAATTTCAAAGCTCTAAATGAAAAATATGAACTTACTATTCAAAGTACAGAAACCATATTTTGGGAGGTAAATGCAAAAAATAGGTCCATAAATTTTTCTGGAAATGTAGAAGGTCTTCTGCACGCTACTAATTTAAAGGATAAAGATATTTATGAAGTAATGGATGACTTATTAACATCTGACGAAAAACAAAAAATCTTGAATGAGTATCATAAATATAAAGACGGAGAGCTAATGATTATCGATGTTCAAGTAGCCCTTAAATCAGACAAGCCTGAAGAAAAATGGCTTATGATAAGAGGAAAGGGCAGCTTCGATCCTGATAGAAAAACAAACCTTCTCCACGGTATTATCATGGATATTACAAAAACAAAAGCTCAGGAGAAATATATAGACTTTTTGGCTCATCATGATTATTTGACCAAGATTCCCAATAGAAGATCTTTTATGATACAGCTAGAAAAAGCTATACAAACCGGGAAAACTGGCACTGTAGTTATGATAGATATTGATAATTTCAAAAGCATCAACGATAGCTTGGGACATATGCATGGAGATATTACTCTTGTTGAAATAGCAAAAAAACTTCAGGCAGTTCAAGATGATAAATTGTTTATATCTAGATATGGTGGAGATGAATTCTTATTGTTACTTAAGGAAGTTACTGATAAAGAAGAAATTGAAACTTATATTACAAAGATAAAAGATTCTTTTGCTCAGCCTTTTTACGTTGAAGGTGGAGCTTATTATATAAACTTTAGTATGGGAATCACACGCTTCCCAAGTGATGGCAAAGACAGTAATCATTTGATTACTAATGCAGATACAGCAATGTATGCTATTAAACATGAAGGAAAAAATGATTACAAATTTTATCATGAAGATATGAAAGAAAAAATAAAAAAGAAAACAGAAATAGAACATATTCTGAGAAATGCATTAAATGAAGATGGCTTTGAGCTGTTTTTTCAACCAAAAGTAGATATAATTACTGGCGATACTTCTGGTTTTGAAGCATTATTAAGATTAAAAGAACATAAAATATCTCCTGGTGAATTTATACCTATCGCAGAAGAAAGAGGTCTTATAAATAAAATAGGAAGATGGGTTACCTTAAATGCCATTAAACAGGTATCATTGTGGAAAAATAAAGGACTAGTGGGCAAACCAATATCTATAAACTTTTCTTCAGAACAGATAAAGGATACGGAATATATTGATTTTTTACTACAGTGTCTAGAAAAATATCAGGTTGAACCTAAGGATCTAGAGATTGAAATAACAGAAAGTATATTTCTTGAAGAAACTGAGACTACTCTTTTATACCTAAACCGATTAAAGGAAATTGGTCTAACCATATCTTTAGATGATTTTGGGACCGGATATTCTTCTTTAAATTATTTAACTTATATGCCTGTAGATATGGTAAAAATAGACAAAAGCCTAACTGATAAATTTCTTGATATTGATAGTAAAAATCTAATTGATTACTTGATTTCTTTAACCCATCATTTGGATCTAAAAATTACCGCAGAAGGTATTGAAAAAGTCGACCAATATCTGAAACTTAAAGAAAGTAAATGTGATTATATCCAAGGCTATTTGTTTAGTAAACCACTTGCCGCTAATGAAATAGAAGCAATCTATTATGTAAATTTAGTTGATAAAGTCTTAGCTGATTCTGAACATTCCCCTGTCAAATAGACAGGGGAAAATAAATATACGCCAATCCCTTTATTAAGGTCGACGTAGATTTATTTTTGTTTTGTAACAAGGATAAGCTTTGAAGATGGCAGAAGGTAACACCTTTTTAGAGCATGTTACTAGGGGGTTGTTTAAATAGAGTAGGACTAAACCAATTAGCCATATTCGTGCAATTGACATTAATCAGTTCCTTATCAATTATCTTAGAATTTTTATCTTTCTTTCTGTTTCTACAGTTACCTTTCCATTTTTTATTATATATAGTCTATCAGGTATATCGATTATAGCATTCTCAACAATCTTAGTATCCAAAAGAACTAAATCAGCATTTTTACCAACTCCAATTCCATAGTTCTCTAACCCAATTGCTTTTGCAGGGTTAGTTGTAATCATTGGTAATACTGTTGGTAAATCATCAGCTCCACCTAAATGTGATACTGGTATTGCAAGCATTGCTATTTGCATTAAATCACCAGTTCCATATGGTGTAAAAGCATTTCTAATATTATTAGTAGCAAGGCATACATTTACTCCTCCGTCTCTTAATGCTCTTACTGGAGTTACGGCACGTCTTACATTGTATTCATCTTTTCTAGCACCAAGGTGAAGATCTGTAGCAGGTAAGCTCATTACGTTAATCTTCGCTTTACTCATTAACTCAATTATTGGATTTAGTCTTTCCTTTGGTAAGGCTGCTAGACTAGTTAGGTGACCTACTGATACTCTTCCTTCATAGCCTTCTTTTATAGTTTTTTCGCAAATATACTCTATTGTAATTCCTTCTGCGTCATCTTTAAAATCTTGATGGAAATCAATTGGTTTATTATATTTTTTAGCTATATCAAATACAAGATCAATATGCTCTATAGCAGGTGAATCGTTATATGG
>CAYZZR010000130.1:0-6145 GCA_964482775.1 uncultured Tissierella sp.
AAAAAACGCCACCACCGGCAAGAAGAGTACACATTATCATGCTTATCCAGCGAAACGTTGAAAATTCCGGCTTTTCTAATCCTCCGAGTTTTACCCTGCCATATTTTGAAAAACCAAGGAATAGGGCTATAAAAAATGTAGCAGAAACAAAGATTTGCCAAATAGCACCAAAATATTTTATTGATACCGCAAAAGCACTGTTAACCAGCAAGTTTACAAAATCCATACTGATAAAAGAAAGAACTACAAATAATGCAAGAAAACCTCTTACAACTATCATTTCTGATAGCTGTAAGAGGTTTTTATCTATTAAGTTTATCTTAAGCGTTTAATAAAAGATATATAGAATAATAACAGGGATATCGATATGATTTCCCTGTAGTATTTAATCAGTTTTACATGTTTTTTGAATCAATTCATCCCAAGATACATGGCTAGAAGGAATAAAACAGCCGATTCAGATATAATTGATGAAATATTTATTGACATATATTACGGTTAGTGATATATGTATATTATTACAGTAACCGTAATAAAGGAGGTGCAGATATTGAGAGACAATGTAAAAGGCGGTGCCTTAACAGAAGTTACCTTTTTTATCTTACTAGCACTATATGAGCCCAAACATGGATATGGCATTATGCAGTTTGTGGAAGAAAAGACTCAAGGTAGATTGATTTTAGGGGCAGGATCTTTGTATGGCGCAATCAATAATTTACAGGAAAAGGGGTGGATACGTCCTTTTGATGATGGTAGTGGGCGTAAGAAAGAATACATTTTGACGGAGACAGGAAAAACTGTCGCAGAAAATGAATTGGAAAGGCTTATGGAATTAACAAAAATAGCCACAGAAATCATAGGAGGGAATATTAAATGAAAAGATGTTATCGTTTCTTTGGAGCTTTTTTGATTGCTCAGGAAAAATGGTTAAATGAAATGGCTCATAGGGGCTATAGGCTTGTAAAAACAGGTAAATTAAATTATGATTTCGAAGAATGTCAACCAGATGAATACCAATATTGTGTAGAATTTGTTGCTAATAAGTCCTATAAAAGCGGAAAAGAATATAGAACATTTTTAGAAAGCATTGGGTATAAAATATTTTATAAGAATGCCAATCTGAATTTTTCTATACTTAAGATGAAGTGGAGACCTTATGGTAATGGAGTGGGTAAAATATCTACGTATCCTGGTAGTTACAATAAGGAATTCTTAATTGTGGAAAAGAAAAATGATGGGCGACATTTTGAACTCCATACTACTAATGCTGATAAATCAGAATATTTTAAGCCAATAAGGAATGCTTGGTTTTCTTTATCCATAATGCTCATTGCCTTTTCGATATGGAGTTTCTTTCAAGGTAGAGCCTTATCAAAAGTAGCCATTTTGTTCAATACTGTTGGAGTTCTTACAATGATTCCTGTATTTTATCACCAGAAACAAATTAATCACTATATGAAAGAAGCTAAGTCAGAAGAGTAAGGATAGTATTATGGCCTAAATTATCCTTAGGTGTCAAAAGTAACTAATAAAATTTATTTCTAAATATATGATTGACTCTCCTCTTAGGGGATAGACTAGTATAAACATATGGAGGTGAGGGAATGATGAAAATCGGTGAGTTTTCAAAGCTTAGTATGCTGACGATAAAAGCCTTGCGATTTTATGAAAAAGAAGGTCTTCTTGTTCCAACTGAGGTTGATGAGTGGACAGGATACCGTTATTATGAAAGCAAGCAGTTAGAAACTGCTGCCACAATAAAAGCCCTTCGACAGTTAGACTTTTCTGTGGATGAGGTAAAGTCATATTTAGGTGGGAAATTAATAAAGGAAATATTGATTGCCAAGGAAACAGAATTAAAGCAAAAACAATTCGATATTTCTCATAAACTCTCCATAATAAAATATTTGTGGGAGGATAAAGAAATGAAATATCAAGCGGTTATTAAGGAAATTCCAGAATGTGTTGTATACAGCGAAGAGAGAGTTCTTAAAGATTATTCTGAGATATCAAAGCTTATTCTAGGTTCTGCTGAAGAATGTCGCAAGCTCAATCCAAACATTGAATGTACAAAACCAGATTACGGTTTTTGTGAGTATCTTGATGGTGAGTATAAAGAAAGGGAGATTTCAACCAGATATTCGCAAGCTGTCACTAAATCTGGGCTAGAAAGTGACAGGATTAAGTTTCGTACACTGCCTGCAACAAAAGTCATTTGCATTTATCATAAGGGAAGCTACGACTCGTTGGGAGATGCATATGCATACATTATGAAGTATGCTAATGAGAATGGTTACAAGATATCAGGATTTTCTCGTGAATGTTATATCGATGGTATCTGGAACAAGGATAATGCTAGTGAATGGCTAACTGAAATACAATTACCAATAGAATAATACTTTTAGCACATTTAGAGCCTTCGATATATTCATAGGAACATATCGAGGGCATTTTTTAAGCAGAATTAAGAGCTGATAAAGCAAATAACAAATTAATAAATTGTCGTATCAAAAAACTAGGTTAGAATGCTATAATTAAACTAATAATCATAGAGAATAACAAGTAGTTTAATTAAGAGAGGAAGAATGGTTTATGATAGTAAAAGTAAATCAGAAAAATGGAGATAAGTTATCAATCCTTGGTTTTGGCTGTATGAGGTTTCCTACCAAAGGTGGAGGAATTGATGAAGACCGATCCATTAAAATGATAAGAAATGCCATAGATAATGGAGTGAACTACTTTGATACAGCATACTTCTATCATAATGGTAAAAGCGAATCTTTGCTAGGGGATGCCTTAAGGGGTGGATATCGTGAAAGGGTTAAGATTGCAACCAAGCTACCTCCTTTTATGGTAAATAAACTTGAAGGTGGAAAGAAAATATTTGCCACTCAAGTTGCAAGGCTTAAGACAGATTATATAGATTATTATCTACTTCATATGCTTACGGATAAAGCGACCTTTGATCGAATGGCGAATTTAGGGGTAATGGAGTGGCTTGAGGAGTTAAAAAGAGAAGGAGCCATTCGAAATATTGGGTTTTCCTTTCATGGTGGTAAAATAGATTTCGAGCAAATCATTCAGGCGTATCCTTGGGATTTCTGCCAAATACAATATAATTATCTAGATGAGAATAATCAAGCTACAAAATCTGGGCTACAATTGGCAAATTCTTTAGGAATTCCAGTAGTTGTCATGGAACCACTTCGTGGTGGCAAATTGGTCAATAATCTGCCGGAAGAGGTTATAAATACGTTTGAAAATTATAATGAAAAAAGAACACCAGCAGAATGGGCACTGTGTTGGATATGGAATCACCCTGAAATAAATGTGGTACTTTCTGGGATGAGTGATGAAACACAGCTTGAAGAAAATATTAAGATTGCATCTGAGGCAGAATCTAATTCACTAAGGTCGGAAGAACTAGAGATATTTGAAAATGTAAAGGCAATCATGCATGAAAAGACGAAGATTCCTTGCACCAGTTGTGGGTACTGTATACCATGCCCATACGGTGTTGATATTCCAGGTTGCTTTGCAAGTTATAATGATAAATATTTGCTAGGATTAAAACATAACAGATGGCAATATATGCAAACCTTGGGTGTTCTATCAAAGCAACCAGCCTATGCTTCAATTTGTAAGGAATGTGGAAAGTGTGAGGAACACTGTCCACAAAAGATTCAGATACGCCAGCAATTAAAGATTGTTAAGAAGGAAATGGAATTACCTTTTTTCAAATCAATAGTAAGAGTTGCACGTAAGGTAACAAGAGTGGAATGATGGAATAGAAGCCATGTACCTGTACTCGGCGATATGCTCCTTTTGTACATAATAATTTGCATTAACTATTCCTCAAATAGATTATTTTTTCAAGCCAACACTCTATTTGTGATTTGTCGGGACAATTTTTTAGATAAACAAAATTAAAAGGATGACTAATTTTAAAATCTCTTATTGGAATCTCTTTAAGGTATCCTTTGGATAGCTCTTTCTTTACAGCTTCCCGGTACATAAAAGTGATTCCAATATTTTTATGACACAATTCTTTTATAACATTCATATTACCGATTTCAATTTTTCTTTTAAAATCTTTACTATTAAGATTTTGATTGTACAAGGCTTGTTCTAATATATCACGAGTTCCACTTCCTGGCTCACG
The DNA here is from genome assembly GCA_964482775.1 of uncultured Tissierella sp. Classification (GTDB taxonomy): domain Bacteria; phylum Bacillota; class Clostridia; order Tissierellales; family Tissierellaceae; genus Tissierella_B. The sequence continues at coordinate 4,163 of CAYZZR010000130.1, forward strand.
TAGTATAAGATTTTGCTCAAGCAATTCTTGCAGATCATTAGTTATAGATGCAATTTTATTTTCTGGAGAACAAACACCAATGAACTCTTCATTGGATATTAGTTTGAATTCAAATTCATTTTGGTTAAAATGACCCTCTAACAAGGCGAAGTCAATTTTTCCTTCCCAAAGCATTTTCAGAAGAACATGAGTGTTTTCTACAAACATAGAAATACTAGTTTCCGAGTCTTCTTTCAACATTTGATATAAAATAGGTGGAATAGTATATTCTCCAATAGTTAATGTTGCCCCAAAATTCAAAGGTTTAACTTGATTTTTGATGCGATGTACTAGTGGTAATATTCGATCTGAATTAGCTTTAAGAGTTTTTACATATTGTTGTAATGCTTCACCTTCCTTTGTAAGTGAAAAGTTCTTTCCTTTTCCAGAAATCAATATCACCTGATAATAATTCTCTAAGAACTGAATGTGTTGTGTAACAGCGGGTTGTGTCATGCTTAATTTATTAGCTGTCTTTGTATAATTACAAGTTTCGCAAAGTGTAAGGAATGTCTCTAATCTATTATCTAACATTTATGGCCTCCATATAAATATAATTTATATAAATATAAAATATTATAATTTCATTTTATATTAAATAAATGATATATTCAAGTTAGTACTTTTGATTTTGGAGGTGTAGTATGGTAAAAAACATAAACAACCTAGTACCAGGTTTACTTTTTAGTGCTGGTGTATCAATTATTGCTATATTTTTAAGTAGTCTAATTCCAGGTGACATTATAGGTGCGACTGTAATGGCTCTTCTGGTTGGAATGGCATTGAATCCTATTTTAAATAGATACAATCAATTCAATGCAGGAGTAAGTTATGCAGGAAAGATTGTTCTTCGTATTGGCATCGTACTGATGGGTGTGAACATGAATTTTACTGAAGTTTTAGATGTAGGAAAATATTCACTTTTTGTAATGATTTTTACAATGGCAACTGCATTTGGTGCTGGAAATCTAATTGGTAAAATGTTCGGTATGAACTGGAAACTGACTAATCTATTGTCAGTAAGTACCGCAATATGTGGTGGTTCTGCTGTAGCTGCAGTAGGGCCAGTTATTAAAGCAAAAGATGAAGATGTAGCTTATGCGATTTCTTCAACCTTTATATTTGATGTTCTTACGGTTGTTGTAATTCCATGGATTGGAATGGCTCTTGGTATGTCAAATGACGGTTATGGTTTATGGGTAGGTACAGCTGTTAATGATACATCATCAGTTGTAGCTGCAGGCTATGCATTTTCTGATCTTGCAGGAAACACAGCAGTCATAGTAAAGCTTACAAGAACATTATTTATAATTCCATACGTGTTGATATTCTCTATTATTACAGAAAGACTAGAGGCAAAAGCAGAGGGGAAAAATAGCAAAACATCTGCTAACCTTAAGAAAATATTTCCTTACTTTATTATATTATTTCTTGGTGTTGTAGCTCTTCGTAGTTTAGGAGTTGTACCGATTACACTCATACCCACTCTTTCAAAAACCTCGAAATTTTGTATGGTAATGGCTTTATCGGCCATAGGCCTAAAAACAAGCTTTGGGGATATCAAAGATATTGGGTTTAAGCCAATGATTCTCGGGTTTATTGTAGATACTTTAGTAGTTTTTGTATCCATTGGTGTTCAGATAGCAACAGGAAGATTTTAAACTAAGTTTGGTTGATAAATTGGATGACATTATTAAGATAATGTCATCCTTATCATTATGTGGGTATAATATAAATAGAGGGTATAAATATTATCAACTTAAGGCATTTTATAATTGTTTTATGGGTAATAAAGTACTATGCACCATATATAACGAGGCGTTGATATCCCCGACTTCTTAAGCGGCCGGGTACCTTTTCCCACAACAGGTGGTGTGTCCTAATCACCCACCTCGTTGCAATGGTGTGAAGTAATTGCTACGCAATTACATCTGATATTTAAAT
>CAYZZR010000131.1:0-6001 GCA_964482775.1 uncultured Tissierella sp.
GTGAGCAACTTCAATCATATACATGCAATAGCTGCGGAGCTCAGGTTGTAACAGATGAGACTACTACAGCAACATTTTGTTACTATTGCCATAATCCTGTTATATTATCTAATAGGCTAGAAGGAGATTTTAGGCCTAAGAAGATGATTCCTTTTTCAATAGATAAGGAAAAGGCAAAGTCAAGCTTCTTAAAATGGGCAGGCAATAAGAAATTTGTACCTAAGGACTTTACTAGTTCTTCACAACTTGAGAAGATTACAGGAGTATATCTTCCCTATTGGTGGGTAGATGCAAAGGCTGACGTAAATTATACAGGTGAAGGAAGAAATGTTAGGGTTTGGAGAAGTGGTCAAACAGAATACACAGAAACCACTAAGTACCAAATAGTGAGACAGGGAGTTATAGATTTAAACAATGTAGGGGAAGTTGCATTCTCAAAAATAGATAAGAGTTTGTTAAATGGTATTAGTCCTTATAGGGAAAGTGAAGCCGTTGAATTTTCCATGCCTTATTTATCCGGATTCTTTGCTGAGCAATACGATATAGAAAGAGAAGAAGTAACTCCAATGATAGAAGGACAGGTCAATAGATATTATAGTTATTTGGTCAATGAATTGGTAAGTGGCTATGACCAGGTGGTCAATGTAAATGATGGGGTAGATATAAAGTTAGAGGATTGGAACTATACTCTTCTACCTGCATGGATACTTACTTATCTTTACAATGGAAAAACTTATGTGTATGCAGTAAATGGTCAAACTGGAAAGTCCTTCGGTGAATTACCCCTTAGCAAACCAAGATTGTCTTCAGCCTTTGGGATAATATTTGGGCTTACGTTTCTAGCCTTATTGTTGGGAGGGCTCTTAATATGGTAGGTATTAATAAGAACTATAGAAAAATAGTTGCTCTAATGCTTTTTGTAAGTATTATTATGATCAACTCCATGGTAGCTTTAGCATATAAAAACCTAGTATTCGATGAAGCAGGACTGCTAACTCAAGATGAAGTAGTTAATTTAGAAACAGAAGCTAATGAACTGTCTGAAATGTACAATATGGACATAGTCATAACTACAACAGATGATGCAGGAGGCAAAAGTTCAAGAGATTATGCCGATGATTATTTCGATTATAATGGATTTGGTGTAGGAAGTGATTATGATGGTATCTTGTTCTTAATCGATATGGACAACAGAGAAGCTTATATATCAACAAGTGGTATAGGCATAAGATATCTAACAGATGAAAGGATTGAAAGTATTTTAGATGCTGTGTTTGAATCTGGCTTGGGTAATGGAGATTTCTATGGAGCAAGCTATGGCTTTTTAGATGGAACCAGATACTATTTGGAACAAGGTATACCGAGCAATCAGCATACACTTGAGGAAAAGGAAGCAAATAGGATAACATTATTTGATGTTATTTTGGGTCTTATTGGTGGAACGGCCACTGGAGGAACTTTCTATGCATCAACTAAGTCCAGATATAAGCTAAGAAATCCTGGCAATCCATTTTCCTATAAAAACAATAGTTTTGTAAACATAGCAAATACAGACGATAAGATAATAGATAAAATAGTAACTCACAGAATAATTCCAAAGCCAAGGCCTTCTAGCGGATCATCAGGAGGAGGCAGAAGTACAACTCACAGATCCTCTAGCGGTAGAAGCCACGGCGGCGGAGGCAGAAAATTTTAGACCCCAAAATTTGGGGTCTTTTTTGCTAAAATGTCCAATTACCTTTCTCAAAAAGCTTAACTTCTGTTCCGTCTTTTTCAAAAGCTGTGATTTCAAGTTCTGGTCCGCCTACCATAAAGTCTACATGAATTAGGCTATAATTTGCACCTTTTTCTGTTAGTTGGTCTTGAGTTAATTTTGAGCCGTTTTTCATTGCATAGGCGTATGCTCTTCCTAAAGCGAAATGGCAGGATGCATTTTCGTCGTATAGTGTGTTATTAAACAATATTCCTGTATTTGATATAGGAGAATCATCCTGTACCAGTGCAACCTCTCCTAGATATTTAGCGCCTTCATCGTTTTCCATTAGCTTCTCAAGTACTTCATAACCCTTTTCTGCATAAAATTCTACTACTTTACCATCCTTGAATACAAACCCGAAGTTCTCTACAAGTTTGCCATTTACACTTAATGACTTAGTGGCTTTAAGAGTTCCGTTTACCTTCAGTCTGTGAGGAGTTGTAAATACCTCCTCTGTTGGCATATTGGCTACATAAGAGTGGCCAGTTTGGCTTTTTTTAGAACCACCCATCCAGAAATGGTCCTCAGCTAAGTAAACTTCCAAGTCGGTTCCTGGTCCTTTATATACAAGCTTTTCAAATTGTTTTTCGTTTAAATAATTTTTATATTTTTTAAGATTTCTATCATGAGTTTCCCATGCTTTTATTGGGTCATCTTGATCTATTCTAGTTGCTTGGAATACTCTTTCCCATAGTTTCTCAATAGCTAATTCATCATCTAAATCTGGATATACTGATTTTGCCCATGCTAGGGAAGGCATTGCAAGAATAGTCCATTTTGTAAAGCCTGTCATACGATAATGAGCTATAGGAGCCATAACTAAGGAAGCAGATTTTTGAGCTTTGGCTATCTTTTCTCCATCTATATCTTTCAATAGCTCAGGATTAGGAGCTTTTAACATCATGTGATGATAATTGTCTTTATACATGGCTTCCATAGTATCTGCCTTCCAATTAGGATAGTCTTCAAAAACAAAGTCTTTACCGTAGTTATATTTTATCAATTCCATTTCATCATCGTCTAAATGAAACTCCACATACTTAGCTCCTGCCTCATAAGCTTTTCTAACAATCTTTCTAGCCAAAGGAAGAGTTTCTAGGTTCCCTGTTAAATATAAGCCTTCTTTTTCCTTAAGATTAATACCAACCCTTACGGCTAGCTCTGCATATTTTTCTAAATTCTTTTCTAAATCCATCATAACACCCCTAACCTTGTATTAACTTTATTTTACCATACATGCAAATATTAATGGATATTGAATTGTAAATAGGTTAGAAATCTTCTTTGATGACTTTTTTCAAGGTGTTGACATCTTCTTCAAAGCTTAGGGGTTTTACTGCAGGCCCTTCAAGTATATCTCCATCAACTGAAAATCTAGAGCCATGACATGGACAATCCCAAGACGTTTCAGCATTATTCCAATTTAATTCGCATCCCATATGTGTACAGGTGGTATTTACTAAATGGAGGTTGCTGTCCTCGTCTTTATAAGCTCCAGCTCTTTTTTTATCAACTTCCACCACGCTTCCTTGTCTTGGAAATAAATCGATATCCTTTGGAAGCTTTGAAAGTTTTCCGTCTAGTAATTGTCCTGCTAAATTTGTATTTTGAACAATAAACTCTTTAGCAGAAGCAGCAATTGTTTTTCTTGAAGGATTATATAAGTCAGTACAAGCGCTACTTCCTCTTAGAATTAAATCTCGAAGTAAGATGGATGCAACAGTACTGTTAGTCATTCCCCACTTACCAAATCCAGTGGCAATATAAAGATTTTTATAATCAGAGTTATACTCCCCAACATAAGGAATCCCATCTAAGGTCATACAATCTTGAGTAGACCACCTATATGGTATATCATCAATTGTAAAATTTTTATCCGCAAAATTGATTAATGATTTGTAACGAGGTGAAATATCCCACCCCTCGTTGCAGTGGTGTGATGAAATTGCTGCGCAATTTCTTCCGATACTTAAATGATCATTAGTATCTTCTCCTTGGCCTGTTTTATGGTCCTCACCAACTACAAAGATAAGCTGACCTTCATCAGAATTATAACTTCTTAAAGAACGAGTTGGTTCTTCGCAATTTATATACATACCTCCTGGATATTTTTCCTCTTGTGTATAGATATAAGATGATTGAACTTCATAATTACAATCAATCTTTTGTGAGTTAATTATTCTTTTGATTTCCTTTATAGCATGCTCGTTCGCATCTGCATATTGCCTTGCCATTTCTTCACCTAAGGATTTCTTTATTCTATCGTAGATTAATCCATGTTGTGATGTAATCTTAGCACTTGTATATCCAGTAGTCCCCTTTAGAATTTTATCAGATTCTATAATGGCAATATTAAGACCAGCATCCTTTAGCTGATAGGCGCAAGATAAGCCCGCCATTCCTCCTCCTATAATTAATAAATCAGCATTTATATCCTGATTTAATGCTGGATAACTAGTATCGGTTGTAGAAGCAATCCAATAGGACTGAGGTAGACTATTTAAATTTTTATACTCATTAATATCCATGATAACCTCCTGATATTTATAATAGTTACCGTTATTTTCCACACTTGATAGCAAAATATTCATCAAACAGAAAAACAAAATCAAAAACTGTGACACAAATCACTGCATGAAAAATCCTTCGACTATATAATTAAATCAAAAGAAAGGGAGATTAATATGAAACATTGGGACGGATTTATAAAAGGAAAATGGAACGAAAATATAGATGTAAAAGACTTTATACAACTTAATTACACTCCTTATGAAGGCGATGACACATTTTTAGTTGAGCCTAGCGAGGATACAAAATTAATCTGGGATAAGGCTGAAGCTATGATTAATGAAGAAATACTTTCAGGTAAGGTAGACATAGATACAAGCAAATTTTCAGGAATCAACAATTATGCTCCTGGTTACTTATATAAAGAAAAGGAGTTAATAGTTGGATACCAATCAGACGCTCCCTTAAAGAGAATAGTAAATCCTTATGGTGGTTACAGAATGGTGAAAGATTCATTGAATGCATATGGTCAGGAAATGGCAGAGGGACTTGAGGAACATTTCAACAACTATAGAAAAACACACAACCAAGGGGTATTTGATGCCTATACAAAAGAGATGAGAGCAGCTAGAACTGTGGGATTGTTAACTGGATTGCCAGATGCCTATGGTAGAGGAAGAATTATCGGCGACTATAGAAGAATCGCATTATACGGAATTGATTTCTTAAAGCAAGAAAAGATAAAGGATAAGGAAAATATCAAAGGAAATGCATCTGAGTATGTTTTAAGACATAGGGAAGAGTTATCAGAACAAATCAGAGCCTTAGACGAAATCAAGGAAATGGCATTAGCATATGGGATTGATATTTCAATGCCTGCAAAAAATGCTCAAGAAGCAGTCCAATATCTATACTTTGGATATTTAGCAGCAGTTAAGGAAAATAATGGAGCTGCTATGTCATTAGGAAGAAATACTAGCTTTTTAGACATATATATTGAAAGGGATTTAAAGGCTGGAATCATAGATGAAATTAGAGCTCAAGAGTTAATTGACCAGTTAGTAATAAAATTGAGAATGGTAAGACACCTAAGAACCCCTGACTATAATGAGCTTTTTGCTGGAGATCCAAACTGGGTCACTGAATCCATAGGGGGAATGAGTGAGGATGGCAGAACTCTTGTGACAAAGACTTCCTTTAGATTCTTGCATACCTTGACAACTCTATCTCCTGCACCGGAACCAAATATGACAGTTCTTTGGTCTGAAAATCTGCCTGAGAGCTTTAAGGATTACTGCGCAAAGATGAGTATAGACACAGGTTCAATCCAATATGAAAATGATGATTTGATGAGACCTATATATGGAGATGACTATGCTATCGCTTGTTGTGTATCTGCAATGAGAGTAGGAAAGGAAATGCAATTCTTTGGCGCTAGGGCAAATCTAGCAAAGGCACTTCTTTATGCGATAAATGGTGGAGTAGATGAGATAAAGAAAGCCAAGGATGGCAGTGTAATCAAGGTAATAGAGGGAATTGATAGAATTGAAGATGAAGTATTAGATTATGAAAGAGTTATGAATAACTATACTAAGGTAATGGAATCTTTAGCAGAAACTTATGTAAATACAATGAATACAATCCATTATATGCATGACAAATATGCTTATGAAAAAACACAGATGGCCCTGCATGATACTTCCGTAAGAAGATTTATGGCTTTTGGCATTGCGGGAT
>CAYZZR010000132.1:0-5994 GCA_964482775.1 uncultured Tissierella sp.
ACAATATTGCTGAATGCAAGCGTGCTACCTTGCCCGTATCTAATTGATTCAGGCAGCTGAGTGAGATAAATGTTTTGCACTGATTGGAAAAAGCTATCGGCAAAAGCAAAAGCAATACTAGAAAGCACAAGTCCAAAACTTGATTGATTAAATCCATAATATATTATAGCAGAGGACACAATTACAGTAGATATAACTAGTACAATATATGTATTAAATATTGACATAAGCTTTTTAGTAAGCAATGGGCCAAAGTAAATAGATATTAAGCCTAAAATAATTACAATATATGAAATTTCTTGTTCGTTCATACCGAAGCCTTTCCCTGTCAAGGGAAGAAAATATTCAATAAATCCTAAACAAAGGAAATAGGGCACAGCTAAAAAGAAAACATAGCCTATAACTAGTTTATTCTTTACAAAATCTAACAAACTCATTCCAGCGTCATCTTCTACGAAATTTGAGTTATCCGGAACATTATATTTATTGTACAAAATAAGAGATATAACAAAGAGAATAAAAAGTGTAATTGCGGAAACAACATATACCCCTGAATAGCCGAAATTCAGCATAACAGTAGCACCTATACCAACGCCGAAGATGCTTCCAGCTTGTCCACCTGCAGTGCTCATTACAAACCCTTGCTCTACTTGCTCTTCATCCGGTTGCATGGCAACTATGGTATCTAAGATATTAAGCATCACCCCTGCACCAGCTCCAAATAAACACCTGCCAATAATGAACTGTACTAGGCCACTGGAGTTTGCTACAGTCAATTCTCCCATGATAGCTATTATGCTACCTATTCCAAGTAACCGATTAAGTGGAACTTTCTTTACAAGATTACCCGAAACAAAAGCAAAAATGCCGACAAACAAAAGCGTAACTGAGTAAGCAATTGCTACAGCAATTTCTTTTGAAACTCCAAAGTTTTCATTGTATAATTGCATAGCAAACAGCGGACCACATACGATAGACATAGAGTAGGCAGTTTGACCTAAAAACATTGGAGTTCTAACTGAACCTGCATCAATTAGCTGACTATGTCCTAAGGATCGTTTTGACAAGAACATCTTTATAAAAAAGAAAATTTCTTTCAAAAACAATAAACTCAACACTAAAACTACTGCGATTGTAATGATGATTTGTTCTTGTTTTTCTGCTATTTCATCAATAAAATTGTTTTTATTGAACCCAACCTCAACTGTTCCAACTACTTCATTGGAATCTGAAATTATAGGAACCTGAACCAGACTATAATAACCAAAGTAGCCTACATAATCCGGATAAACCAGTGTGTTCTTCTCGATCAATAATTTGATTGCATCTTTTTCTCCAACATCTAATGGGTATATTGCTCCCTCTTGTTCAGGCGTTGACAAAATAATATAAAGTCTTTCATTAAAAACTTTATTAATTCCAATATAAATATTCTCATACCAATCCTTATCTTTTGTAGTTAAACCCGATTCCTCAGCATATAAAATAGAATTATCTGAGAATCTTGAATTATTATTAACAAAATTCACTATATTTTTATAACTTTGGGAGTTATAATCCTCCAAAGAATCTATATTTTTTACATCCTCTGCAGAAATATTTTTCGCAATCAAGCTGCCAATTGAAGAAATCTTCTCAATTGTACTATTTTGATAAGCATTGTAAATAATAGTAGTATAATTAGCAATAATCAGTGCTGATATTGCTACAACAATTACAATCATCATAAAATCATATGCAAAGTCTATAACGTCAGATTTTTTGTAGTAATTTATTACAAAAGCAATAACTAATCCAGCTAGAACAAGAACCAAAAAAAGACCGGAAACCCAGGTCATAACAATGCGAGTATGTTCCTTAGCAGAAAATTCAATCTCCATGTTTATTGAAGTTAATATTTCTGTATCAAGATTCAGAAGATAAACATCGTAACCAGATGTAAGAGTGACTTCATTCTCATTAGCACTGGTAATAGAATAGTAAAGAGCTGGATTGGTGAAAAAGTCCTTACCTTTATCCATTGTGGCTATTGTTTTAAATCTCTCACCATCATATAACTTAATAGTTCGTGAACCAATATCCGAGATCACAAGATTCTCCCCAACATGTGTCATAGAAAATGGAATGTTAAATCCATCTTGATTTGTATAAGGAAGTAGTTTGGCATCATTTTCATTGTTTGCTATTTCATAAATATTTCCAAGAGCAGAAATAACATAAAAAATTTCTTGGTCATGATCATAACAGTATTTTATCGCATGTTCTTTTTTATCATCCCAAGAGACGGAGGCTTTGAGCTGAAGTTTATTGTTTTCCTTTAAATTTATAGAATTTAGAATAAGTTTATCATCTGTTCTTGTAACAAAGCTAAGAGCATCATCAAAATATTGCAAATCCATTATTTGGCTTGTTTTATCAAAAAAATATTTAAAAGGATAAGAAACAGAGTATATACTGCCTAAAAACTCACCTGAAGAAGAAAACTGATCAATAGAAATTTTAGAAATTATGGTTTCATTAACATAATTATAATTTGTTACAAATATTCTGCCATCCGAAGTTGGTAAAATTTCTTTATAACTTGCATCAGTATTGGTATAGGTCCATTCACATTCGCCATCTTTATTCAATGCAATAATACGATAATTCCCCTGATCAATATAGTACTGCTCTCCATTGTTAGTAACTTTGTAAAATACAGGTGAAGATAATTCTGGACCTTTTCTTAATGGTTTATAGGAAAAAGCATCCAAGTTAAAATAAACATAAACACTAGATGCTAAAACCAATATTACTATAATAAAAGCAAATAAATAATATGTTTTTTTTGAAAAACTAAATTTCATATTGAACCCTCTCAAGATTGATAAATTTAAACGATTTAAGCATCGTTGTAGCTGTGTGAAGCCTGTCCATATTAATATTATCACATTTGATTTAATAATAAAAGAATAATATTTTTTGTAGAAATTTATGTATTATTTATTTTTTTCTTAGTAATTTATTTAGCAAAAAATGGGTATTAATAAAAGATAAAAATTATAGAGGTGATTTAATTGTTAAACAAAAGATACGTATCTTCAATTTTAGTTCTAGCATTTATAGTTAACTTATTCACCCTTTTCCCAGTAGCCCAAACTATGGAAAATTCAGTATCATTAGGGGCTGCCAAAGATGTAAAGCTTTTTATAGGCAATACTTATCAGGGATTCACCTTAAAAGAAATAATCCCCCTAGAAGTTAAATCTTCCAAATTGCATGTGTTCGAACATAATAAAACAAAAGCTCAACTGGTTTTTCTTAAAAATAATGATGAGAACAAGACCTTTTCTATAACTTTCAGGACTCCACCTACTAACAGCAAAGGTATACAGCATATTACAGAGCATATGGTCCTTGATGGATCAGAAAAATATCCTGTTAAAAATATTTTTTTCAATATTCTTTATGGACCGACTCTTGCTACTTTTATGAACGCCATGACATATCCTGTATTTACAACATTTCCTATAGCTTCTACAAATACAGCTGACTTTAATAATCTTATGGGAGTTTATCTTGATTCTGTTTTTAATCCATTATTGAAGCAAAATGAGAACATCTTCTTGATGGAAGGAATAAGAAAAGAAATTAATCCAGAAAGCCTTGACCTTAACTATAATGGGATTGTCTATAATGAGATGAAAGCATCCCTAGGAAATAGTGATTGGATATCTTATACAGCTCCTTTGGAAACCCTTTTGCCAGATACCCCCTATGCCTATGAGGCTGGAGGCAAGCCTGAAGAGATTGAAACCCTAACATACCCTGAGTTGATGGATTATTATAGCAAATATTACCATCCATCTAACTCTTTAACTTATCTTTATGGAGATATGGATATAATTGGTACCTTGAGATTTATAAATGATAACTATTTCTCTAAGTATGAGAAGAAAAACTATGAAAAAACAAATTATAAACAGGCAGCTTTTCATGAAGAGCTAGAAGCAACTTATAAATATGCTGTAGAAGAAGGTACTGATTTAGAAAACAAGTATATATTCAGTCTAGCTTACGTAGCAAATGATTATTCTGATTATAAAGGAGCCGTAAACTTACAACTCCTTGCCGATATTCTAAATTCTTCCGGTTCACTACTTGAAAAAAGCTTGCTTGAAGCAGGTATTAGCACAAATTACCATGTTACCTTTGATACTTTTCCAAAGCAAAACATCCTAACATTCTCTCTTTATGATGCAAGCCTTAAGGATAAGAAAATCTTTAAAGAGATAGTCAAAAATGTAATGACATCAATGGTAGAAGATGGGATAGATGTTAAACTTGCTAATAGCATTCTAGATTCTATAGCCTTGAATCAAGCGATAGATTCATTATCTGTTGATAGCGGAATAAACTACCTTGTATATGTTTCTATGAATTGGCTATATGATGCTCCTTATACTCAAAATATAAATACCAAAAAAGACTACGACAATCTAAGAAAGAGTTTAAACTCTCAATCCTTGGGAGATATTGTTAAAGAATATATTCTCAATAACAAGCATTCAGCTTTTATAATACTGGAGCCATCTACAACCTATACCAGTGAGTGGCAGGAAAAGTCAGATAAAAGATTAGCCGCTTACAAGAGTACCATGACTACAGAGGATATTTTAACTCTTAAAAAAGAAACTGAAGAATTTAATATTTTTATGAATACACCTAATGGACCTGAAGAACTTAGTACCATTCCAACTGTGCCTCTTTCAGCTCTGAATAAAGATGTGGATAAGACTATAATTTCTGAAAAAGAACTGAATAGTGTAAAAATCCTTCGTTCTGATAAAGAAACAGAAAATTTACTACATTTAAATTATATTTTCAAAGGAAGTCAGGTGCCTCAGGAGAAAATTATGCATTTATCTCTTGTTATGGACCTCCTTGGGAAATTGAACACAAAAAATTACAAAGTAAATGATCTAGAAAGTGAACTATTCAGTAAAGCACAAGTAAACTTTGAAAATAAGGCTTTCGTAAATGAAGACTTTCAAGAAGAATACAAAGTAAAGAATGTCGTCTCTCTTAATCTACTATCAGAGGATTTGGAGTATGTAAACGGTCTAATTACAGAAATCCTTTATAATACTGATTTTAACGATATTGACCGCTTAAAGCAAAAGCTGGCAGAGTTGAAATCAAGCTATGAAAGCAATGATCCAAGAAACTTTTTACTTAGTCAGCTTAAAGGCTACGTAGGTAATGGTTACGGTTATGGAGCACAATCCAGAGGGCTTTCATACTATAGTTTTATTAAAGAAATAGAAGAACAATTAACTTCAGAACCGGATAAAGCTATTGCAGACCTTAAAGCGGTATATGCTATTGCCTTTCCTAAAGAGGACTTTATTATAAACACTCTAGGAACAGAATCCAATAATAACTATGCAGAATCCAAGCTTATTGCTTTTGCAAATGGCCTGAAATCCTTTAAATCTGAGGAAAATACTTATGATTTCAAATTCGATATAGGCGAAGCTTTTAAAAGCAATATACCGGTTCAATACAATGGATTTATTACTGACTATAGTAAGTTGGGTTATAAATACAGCGGAAAATTAGAAGTTTTGGAGCAAATTATCAACGAGTACCTTGGTGAACAGATAAGATCCAAAAATGGGGCTTATGATTCAGGCATCAATATCGACAAAGAGAGTATATATGCCTACAGCTACAGAGATCCAGAACTTGCAAAGACCTATGAAGTATTTAAGAGCATTCCAGAATATATTGAATCTCTAAAACTGACAGATTCCAAACTAGAGGGATATATTATTTCTGCCTATAGAGATATTAACCCCCTATTGAACAGTATTGATACTAATGACGAGTATTTAAAGTATGCGTTAAATGGAACAAACCCGGAGAAAAACAGAATTATCGAAGAATTGTTGAGTACCTCTGCAAAAGATATAAATGATTTTTCCCAAATGCTAAGGGATGTTGTTGATAATT
>CAYZZR010000133.1:0-5893 GCA_964482775.1 uncultured Tissierella sp.
ACCAAATACAAGAATGTAAAAACTGGGCTTTCTCATTTAAAGGAAATAGGAGTAAGCCATATTCACATAATGCCTACCTACGACTTTATAACAGTTAGAGAGGAAAAGGAACTATTCCTAAGGGAGGACAACTATAATTGGGGCTATGATCCAGAGTTATACAATGTTCCAGAAGGCTCCTATTCTTTGAATCCAGAAGACCCTATTAGTAGAATCAAAGAACTAAAAACAATGATCATGGAGCTTCATGAAGAGGGATTTAAGGTCATATTGGATGTGGTTTACAATCATACCTATAAAACCTTAGATTCTAATTTTAATGTAATTATGCCTAATTATTTTTATAGGAGCAATGCTGATGGCTCATTTTCTAATGGAAGCGGAGTAGGAAATGAAATTGCATCTGAGAGACCAATGGTTAGAAAGTTTATAATTGATTCCCTCCTTTATTGGGTCAATGAATATAAGGTAGATGGATTTAGATTTGATTTGATGGCCTTGATAGATATAGATACAATAGAAGAAGCCATAGAAAATTTAAGGAAAATCAAACCTGATATATTTATTTATGGAGAGCCTTGGACTGGAGGCATAACTGCTCTTTCTCATACAAAGACTACAAGTAAGGGAAGTCAAGGGAAGATGAGCTTTGCATTATTTAATGATGATTTTAGAGATGCACTTAAGGGCAATAACGATGGTGATTCTAAAGGATTTATACAAGGGAATTTAGACTACAAGAATGCAGTTGAAACAGGTATAGCAGGTAGTATTTATTACGATCAAGGACATATTGGATTTGCTAGTCATCCTAGGGAGACAATTAACTACATTAATTCCCATGACAATTTGATTCTAGCAGACAAGATGCGAGCTGTTTTTCCAAATTTAGATAAGAGTGGGCAGGAAAGATTAAATAAATTTGCCTTGAGTATATTGCTTACTTCTCAGGGGATACCATTTATTCATGCTGGAAATGAGTTTTTAAGAACAAAAGATATGAACCACAACACATATAATGCACCTTTAAGCATAAATGCCATAGATTGGTCTTTGAAGAAAAAGAATATAGAGTTTTTCAATTATTTCAAGGAATTAGTTGAATTGAGAATGGCCTACAAGGCTTTTAGAATGACCAGTGTAGAGGTCATAAGGGATAGATTGAAATTTATGAAGAATCCAAGTCCTTGTTCTATAATTGCCTACACTCTAGAGCTTTCAAAAGATGAGTATCTCTTGCTAGTTCACAATGCAAACCCTTATGATTGCATAATAAACTCTACAGCCATAAGGGAGCATTTGTTAGATTCTCATGGCTTTAAGTGGAAGGGTATAGTAAAAAAAATCTTTGATCAAAATGGTCTTCTAGATGAAAAGGAGATCAAACTAGAGTCTTCAAGTCTAGATGCTTCATATTTTGCAACTCTTGTATACGAATTGGCATGAAAAAAAGTTCCCCTTGGGGAACTTTTTTATTAGCCTATTCTAATACATATACTTTTACGTTTCTTCTTCCGAAACTTTTACATTCGGCGCTGGTATTAAAAAACAAGTCAATCTTATTTCCTTTAATAGCGCTACCTTTGTCTTCTGCTATTGCAAATCCATAGTCTTTAGTGTTATCGAGGGATTCTATATAAAGCTTTGTGCCCAATGGTATAACCCTAGGGTCAACCGCCACAACTCCAGGTCTAGCCTGTGTACCAGAGGCAGTTATTCCATAATACTTATCCCCTGGTCTTTTTCCAGTACTTTGATATGAGAGGTCATATGCTGATGCATTCATGGTGATTACCTTTTTATATCTAGTATCTCCCCTGGAAGTTGCAACTAAAAGTTCTTTAGAGCCCTTTTCAACAATACGAGGTATTGGCTCGGAGACTATCTCATCCTTTACAATAATCGATGAATCTAGTTCGCCATTAATATATTTATTTTTTGTTTCAGATACTCTTAGGCCATTTTGACCTTCTTGTATAACATTGATTACTCCTCTGTCCAAATCCCTATTCATAGAAACCTGTTCTTCATAGGGAATTGCGATTTCTGATGTTTCAGTGACCTCAGTTACTCTATAGATCTCTATGGTCACATGTTGTGGTACATCTTTGGTCTTTTCAGGAAAGGTATAATCTAGCTTTCCTAATTTTATATTTGCGTCCTTCAAAATCTTTTCAATGTTAGTATGAACGGATACGACATCTGTCAAAACTCCCTTTTCATTTATCGTATAGTTCTTTGGGTTTTTTATAGTGAATTCTAAATCTTCCTCTATTTTTAAGTCAAATGGAACACTTATGTATGCTCCTTTTTTAATGTCGATATTTTCAGTTTCAATGAATTCCTCTACTGTTTTGGAGTAAGAAACCACCTCTATAATTTCTCCATCCAGATTTAGGGTTACCTCATTTCCCTGGTACAAATAAAATCCTAAAGACAATGTAACTGCTATAGCGAGGACCACAAGGACTCTAAACTTACCAGCCTTCTTGATCATACTGCTATCCATAAACTACCTCCTTAATTTTGCTACAAATGGTTTGTGTCATTAAATTATGTCATAATTTTGTAACCATTTTGTAACTTTTTTCGGCTATTTTGTTATTGTAATCTAAATTTTATATCTTGTCAAATTTTTGCCTGCATAGTCAGAATTGCCTTACAATTCAGTGAATAGCAAATAATAGTAAAATCACCTCCAGCCCTTGGTCTCACTTGCTCTTGCAAGCTAATAAATGCAAATACTAAAATGTCTAGGTATAATATCTCCCCTTTTTATCATAATATTCCTTATTTTAGAAAAATGTTATTTGGTTATAATGTTTAAAGAGGTTGAGTCAAAGTTCTATATTGCCGTACCGCCTTGACTTTAGGCGTATTTATTAGTATAATATTTACAAAACAACGACCTAACCTTCATCTCTCAAGAGGAAGGTTATATTTATTTATTTATGACCTAACCCGATTTGTGAAACAAATCGATGGTAGGTCAAACGCAATGAGCACCAATTTTGCACGACCAAAGGAGTGAATAAAATTGTGTTACGAGACTGCGTATTAAAAGGAGGCTTACTCATGTCAAAAGCAAAATATTATATAACAACCCCAATTTATTATCCAAGCGACAATCTGCATATAGGACACACATATACAACAGTGGCTGCAGATTCATTAAAGAGATTTAAAAAGCTTCAAGGCTATGATGTATTCTTTACAACTGGATCAGATGAACACGGACAAAAAATAGAGACCAAGGCTAAAGAAAACAATGTAGAACCGAAGGTATATGTAGATGGCATAGTCGCTAATATCAAGAAGCTTTGGAAGATGCTTGAAATCGACTATGATTCATTTATTAGAAGTACAGATGCTCATCATGAAGAAGCAGTTCAAAAGATATTTACCAAGCTTTATGAAAAGGATGAAATCTACAAATCCGTTTACAAGGGATACTATTGTACACCTTGTGAAAGCTTCTGGACTGAATCCCAATTAGTTGATGGACACAATTGTCCTGACTGTGGCAGACCAACTCATGTAGAGGAAGAAGAAGCCTATTTTTTCAGATTATCAAAGTACAGAGACAAGCTACTAAAACTATATGAGGACAACCCTGAATTTATTCAACCAGAATCAAGAAAAAATGAAATGATAAACAACTTCCTAAAGGATGGTCTAGATGATTTAAGTGTTTCAAGATCAAGCTTTGATTGGGGAGTAAAGGTGCCTTTTGATCCTAAGCACGTTGTATATGTTTGGATAGATGCTCTATCCTGTTATTTGACAGCTTTAGGATATGGAACACAGGACGAAAGCAAATTTAAAGAATTCTGGCCAGCAAATGTTCATCTAGTAGGTAAGGAAATAGTAAGATTCCATACTATTATTTGGCCAGCCTTGCTGATGGCTTTAGACATAGAATTACCTAAAAAGGTATTTGGTCATGGATGGATATTATTTGAAGATGACAAAATGTCAAAATCTAAAGGAAATGTAATATATCCAGAGCCAATTATTGAGCTTTATGGAATAGATTCCTTCAAATACTTCCTATTAAGAGAGTTTACCTTTGGGTCAGATGGTTCATTCTCAAGGGAAAAATTCCTACAAAGATTGAATTCAGATTTGGCTAATGACCTAGGAAATCTAGTTAGCAGAACAGTATCCATGATTGAAAAATATAATGATGGAGTAATACTAACACCAAAGCTTGAAGGTGACTTTGATGCTTCCTTAAAGGAAGTGGCCTTAGGAGTAGCCCAAAAGCTTGAAGAATTGATGGATAAACTAAACTACTCACAGGCTCTAGAAGAAATATGGAAGCTAATTAGAAGAACCAACAAATATGTAGATGAAACTATGCCATGGATATTGGCCAAGGATGAAAACAAGGATAGATTAAACACAGTACTTTACAATCTATCAGAATCCCTAAGAATAGTATCTATATTGATAAAGCCATTTATGGAAAAAACATCAGTAGAAATTAGAAAGCAACTTGGAATTTCTCAAGAAGCTCTTTGGGAAGATGCAAAGGTATGGAATTCACCAAGCAGTAATATAGCAGGAAACAAAGTAGAAAAGGGAAATATAATATTCCCAAGACTTGAAATAGAAAAGGAATTGGTAAGATTGAACGAAGCAAATCAAAAATTAATCGATTTAAGAAGTGGTGGCGCTAAAGAGGAAACTCCAGCCAAAGAAGAAATAAAGACAGAAGCAACAGAAGAAGTAGAAGAAGTTGTTGAAGAAATCACAATAGACGACTTTGCAAAGGTTCAACTAAAGGTTGCAAAGGTAGTAAATTGTGAAAACCATCCTAAAGCAGATAAATTATTGGTATTGACCTTACAAATAGGTGATGAAACACGCCAAGTAGTATCTGGAATAAGAAAATGGTATGAAGCAGAAGACCTTATAGGCAAAAAGGTAGTTGTAGTTACAAATCTAAAACCAGTTAAACTAAGAGGAGTAGAATCCAAGGGGATGATCTTAGCTGCTGAGGATAAGGATGGAAACCTTTCATTGCTAACTACTTTGGCAGACCTTGCTGATGGAGCAAGCATTTCATAGGAGGCAGTTATGTTTATAGATAGTCACGCCCATCTGGACGACGAAAGATTTGAAGAGGACAGAGAAGCTCTAATAAATAGTTTAAAAGAAAATAAGATAGATCTAGTATTCAATATAGGAGCAGATATAGAATCAAGTAAGGCAAGTGTTGAACTAGCTAAAAAATATGAAAACATCTATGCAGTAGTGGGGGTTCATCCCCACGATGCAAAGGATGTAAGTGAAGATTATTTAGAAGAGCTAGATAATCTAACCAAAGAGGAAAAGGTAGTAGCCATAGGTGAAATAGGCTTGGACTTCTACTATGATAATTCTCCGAGAGAAGAGCAAAGAAAGATTTTTAAGGAACAATTAAACTTAGCAAAGAAACTCAATCTACCTGTAGTCATTCATACAAGAGATGCAAACCAAGAAACCTTTGATATTCTAAGAGAATGGGCTAAAGATGGGGATGCTAGAGCGGTCTTACACTGCTATTCAGGAAGTGTGGAGCTAGCATTAGAATATATAAAGCTAGGCTTCTATATATCACTAGGAGGGCCTGTGACCTTTAAGAAGTCAAAGGTACCAAAAGAGGTAGCAAAGCTAGTCCCAATAGATAAACTCCTTATAGAGACAGATTGCCCCTATCTAACACCAGAACCATACAGAGGCAAAAGAAACGAACCAAAATATGTAGCTTACACTGCAGAAACCATAGCAGAACTAAGAGGCATAACAATAGAGGAATTAGCAGAAGCAACCAGTAATAATACTAAATTGTTCTTTGGGGTTTAGCTTTGGCGAGTCAGAAATATAGACTTTAAATCCGCATTCTAAA
>CAYZZR010000134.1:0-5872 GCA_964482775.1 uncultured Tissierella sp.
ACTGGACATATTTTTATTTTGGTTTAGAGATCTAGTATTTTTTAAGGAAATTGGTCAAAGCACATTGATTGTAAATAAGGATAGAATGGATTATCTATCCAAGCAATCTTTTGTGCAAATTGATAAGATTAATGATATAATAGAAAAGGTACAAGTAACCAAAGATTATATAAATAGGAACGTTAATTTCCAATTATCAATAGAAACAATGCTTCTTAATATACAGGAGGAATTTTAATGGTAACAGTAGTAGGTGTAAGGTTTAAAAAAGCAGGGAAGATATATTATTTTGACCCTGATACTATAGATGTAAAGTTCAACGATTTTGTAGTAGTTGAAACAGCGCGAGGAATCGAATTTGGACATGTGGTCATTGGGCCAAGGCAAGTAAGTGAAGAGGATATAGTTGCTCCCTTAAAAAATGTAATTCGAGTTGCATTGGATGAAGACTTTGAAATGCATAGAGCAAACAAGCAAAAAGCCAAGGAAGCTATGGAAATTTGTCAAGCAAAGGTAGAAGAACATAGCCTAAGAATGAAGCTAGTAGATGTAGAGTATACTTTTGACAACAATAAGATAATATTCTATTTCACTGCAGATGGCAGAGTTGATTTTAGAGACTTAGTTAAGGATTTAGCAGCTATATTTAAAACCAGAATCGAATTGAGACAAATAGGGGTTAGAGATGAAGCCAAGATGATAGGTGGAATAGGACCTTGTGGGAAAATGGTATGTTGCGCACAATTTCTTGGGGAATTCGATCCAGTTTCAATAAAGATGGCTAAGGAACAGAGCTTATCCTTAAATCCTACAAAGATTTCTGGTCTATGTGGTAGACTTATGTGCTGTTTAAAATATGAGCATGATACATATGAAGAATTGCTAAAGACTATGCCTCAGGTTGGAGCAATAGTCATTACTCCAGTTGGCAAAGGAATAGTAATAGATACCTATACCTTGTTAGAAAGAGTCAAGGTCAAGGTAAGACTTAGTGATGGTACAGATGATCTAATCCAATACCAAATAGAGGATATAAAGATTACAGGTGATATTGATCCAGCATATGAAAAGATGAATACTGAGAATATTAATCTCCACGAGATTAGGCATCTTGAAGATTAATTAAAATAGTACTTTAAATATTCTTTCATTTCTGTTAAAATGTAAACGTAATAGTAACTTAGGAGGTGATATTAATGGCTTATCATATAACTGATGATTGTATAGCGTGTGGAGCATGTCAACCAGAATGTCCAACTGATTGTATATCAGAAGGAGATATCTATGTAATTGATGCAGAAAAATGCATTGACTGTGGTGCATGTGCAGGAGTATGTCCAACTGACTCATGTCAACCAGAATAGTATTTACATAAAAGAAGACCCTTAAGGGTCTTTTTTTGTAATAAAATAGAAAAAGGAAAGTGTAAAAATGAGTCAACATATAGATATAGTTCCAGGAACTACATATAAAATCATACAGGATAAGGAAAAATTCTCCTATGGAACGGATGCCATATTTCTTTCGGATTTTGCTAAAGCTAAAGGTTTGGTTATGGATCTTGGCACAGGAACGGGAATCATACCACTTAGGCTTCTAGGCAAAGGAAAGATTGATACTATTTATGGTATAGAGATTCAAGAAGAGGTTGCCAATTTAGCAAAATCAAGTGTAGAATTAAATGGATTAGAGGATAAAATAAAAATATTACATATGGATTTAAAGGATTTAACAAAGGATTTTAAAAAGAGCTCCTTTGATTGTATTACCTCCAATCCTCCCTATATGAAAGATGGTGGAGCTATAGTAAATACAGATGAAAATTTTGCCATATCCCGTCATGAGATCATGTGCAAGCTAGAGGATATAATCTACATATCAAATTATCTACTAAAGCCCCAAGGAAAATTCTTTATGGTACATAGACCTGATAGATTGGTGGATATAATATACACTATGAGAAAGTACAAGATAGAGCCAAAGTATATACGATTAGTACAAGCCAAGATAGATAAGAAACCTAATTTACTTTTAATAGAAGGAGTCAAAAGCGGAAAGCCAGAATTAAAGTTTTATGACCCACTAATAGTGTATAATGAAGATGGAAGCTATACAGATGAAATTTACAAAATATATGGGATGAGTTGATTTTATGGAATATGGAAAGTTGTATATTTGTCCTACTCCTATAGGAAATCTTGAGGATATTACCCTTAGGACTCTTAGGATTTTAAAGGAAGTAGATATCATAGCCTGTGAGGATACTAGGCATAGTCTTAGGCTTTTGAATCATTATGAAATAAAGAAGCCATTGACCAGCTATCATGAGCACAATATCAAGGAAAAGGGACCAGAACTTATCAAGAAAATAATTGATGGAAAGAACATTGCAGTAATATCTGATGCAGGTATGCCGGGGATTTCTGATCCAGGAGCTGATTTAATCAAGCTAGCTATAGAAGAGGATATTCTCATAGAGGTATTACCTGGGCCAAGTGCATCTATTACAGCCTTAGTAGTATCTGGACTAAACACAGATAAATTTGTATTTGAAGGCTTTTTGCCATCTAAAAAAAGAGATAGAATAAAGGCCCTAGAGAATATCTCTAAGGAAAAGAGAACTATAATTTTTTATGAATCTCCACATAGAATTATAAATTTCCTGGATGATATTTTATCTACACTTGGAAATAGAGAAATAGCTGTTTGTAGAGAAATAACCAAGCTTCATGAGGAAATCTTTAGAGGGAATGTAAGCGCTGCTCTAAAAAGATTTACAGATGGGGATATAAAGGGAGAATTTGTAATCATCTTAGAAGGCAACACTGAAATTGAGCTAATTGAAGTTAATATAGAAGAAGAGCTAATAAGACATATAGACAAGGGAATGTCGAAAAAGGAAGCCGTAAAACTAGTTTCAGAGGAAAATAAAATTCCAAAGAACATAGTATATGCAGAGAGCTTGAAAATAAGCAAATGAAGAAAAAATGAAACATTCTATAGATTAACTTGTAAATCATAGAATGTTTCATTTTACCCATATTTACTTGCTTGTTATTTCATCCCTGCATGCTGGACATATATTTTTTCCTTTAAATGGTTCAACACCTTTAGCTTGTCCGCAAAAGATACAAGCTGGTGCATATTTTTTAAGGACAATCTGATCTTCATCAACAAATATCTCTAGTGCATCTCTTATGTCAATATCAAGATTTCTCCTTAATTCTATTGGGATGACCACTCTTCCCAAGTTGTCAACTCTTCTTACTATGCCTGTAGACTTCATGGTATTCACTCTCCTATGGTTTGTAGTATGATTAGTGATAAAATAATCTGTGGTATAATTATACCATATTTACAAATAAAGTCAATTCTGATATCAGGTTAAAGTGTTAAATTTCGACAAAAAAGGACGGTTCAAATGTTTGATATAAATCAAGACTTAAAGGAAAAGATACTTTCTCTCAGCAACTTATTAGAGAATAAATTAGAAAGGGTCCTAAGTGGCAACAAGGAAGAGCTGCGAGCTTTTATCAACAATAACATAGGCCAAATAAAAAGAATAGAGAAGTTAGATGGTAAAGATTTAAAACACTATCAAGAAAATGGTGGCATAGTTGGAGTTGATGGATCTAACAACAGAGTAGGAGGTGCATATCCTCATTATGTAGAAGCTTATCAAGCCTTAGCTAAGTCCACTGCAAAGAGGGAGCAGCCAATTTTTAAGACTGATATATATACCCCCTTACTAGGAGAAAGTAAAGAGAATTCCCAAGAGTATGGCGACAATGTAAATGAGGATAAAAAGAATATTAGGCTGGCTAATTTAGAAGTGGAAGCAGCCTTAGAAAGTATTGATGAACTAAAGCCCTATGCAATCATGATGGATGGTGGTTTAATCAGATATGATATATATGCCTTTGATAAATGGATGGAATTAAAGAATAAATGTGAGGATAAAGGCATAATATTGTTTGGTGTCATAAAGGATATAAAGACCTCCATGATTGGAGAAAAACAAATGGAGTTAGACCCTGAAATCAAATATAGCTTCTATGATAGAGAAATGCTATTTGGTCTCTTGGATTATGGAGAAATCATAATTATAGAGGACTATGCAAATAAGAAAGAGCCCCAGGGTTATGCTTCTGTATTTATTAGATCTTCTCTACAACCTTGTGTAATAGGAATGGATATAATTGAGAGTCAAAGAGATAAAATTCTAGATATGGCAAGATTAGTACTGACACTAACTCCTGAAAACTCTAGGGGAGTACCGCTATGGCTTGACATGGTAGATAAGGAAGTAAAGATTACAGATGATATAATGCATGGGCTTTTGGAGAGGTACATGGATAGAGGAATATACCAAAGGTTTTTTATATCTGAAAGGGATAAGAGATCATAAGATGAGATTTTACTTTGGGGGGATTCATTAATGAAGGTAGTAGGAATAACGACTCAGCAGGAGTTTTTTGTAGGCTCCAAGGAAAGAAACTTTAGAATAAATGAATTTTTAATAATTGAGGATAGCTTTCAGGATGATCTCTTGGGAGAAGTTGTGGAGGCCAAGACTTACAATAGATATATTCCAATGAATATATATGGAGACTTTGTAGACAATTCTGTTTTAGAAAGCCTAAAGGCCTTAGGATATGATATAGATGAGGACACTATATATATTGCAAAGGTAAGACTTCTAAATGAAGCCTTGTACCCAGTCCAAGCAGGCTCAGATGTTAGATTGCCTAAATTTATTGAGGTAAAGAACCTTATGCTTAGGACTAAAAAAGAGGACGGTTTAGTTCTTGGCGTTATAAGAAATACTGACCATGTAGCACAGGAGATGGATAAGGAATTTCAAAACCTTCTATATACCTTTGAGGATGATAGTTTAAAGCCACAAAAAGAGCTACCATATATATTGGATATAAAATCCATGCATCAATATCCTCATATTGGAGTATTTGGGGGTTCAGGCTCAGGGAAATCCTTTGGACTTAGAGTATTGTTGGAGGAATTGATGGTTCAAGATATTCCTACCATAGTATTGGACCCTCATTATGAAATGGACTTTAGTGAAATGACCAACATAAAGGTAGATGATTCGCCAAGTTTTGTGGATAGATTCAAATGTTTACAGATAGGTATCCACATAGGAGTAAGATTTGAAGATTTATCTGCCCAAGATTTGAAAAACCTACTGGATGCAGCAAGTAGATTAACTGATTCTATGAACAATGTGGTGGATGTTTTATTTAAGAGAAGGGATTCATATCATAGTTTTTCCAATAGACTTCAAATGCTTTCAGAGGCTCAGGAGGAAGGAACTATAAGTAAAATAGAATCCAGAATAGAAAATGCAGCTGATGAAGAGGAAAGAAGAGCGTGGAAGGAAAGACTTGGACTTTACGAAGCCTATGACAAGGCCTGCCCTTATAGTTCAGTAAGGGGTATATCCTGGAGACTTAGAAGACTTGGAAATGATGGAGTTTTTTCAAAGGATATCAAGGAAATTGAAGATGGCTTACAAAATGGAAAGCTTGTTGTAATCCAAGGTAGTACAAGAATATTGCAGGTCTTTTCTACCTACTTATTGAACAATTTATATCATAAGAGAAGAGATTTCAAGGATGCTCAGTATAAAAAGACCAATGAAGAGTATTTTCCACCCTTTATAGTGGTCACAGATGAGGCTCATAACTTTGCCCCAAAGGGCTATGACTCACCCTCTAAATCTGTACTAAAGGAAATATCCCAAGAGGGCAGAAAGTATGGAGTTTACTTGATTTTAGCAACTCAAAGACCTACTTTGTTGGATGAAACAATTACGGCGCAGCTCAATACCAAGTTCATATTTAGAACAGTTAGG
>CAYZZR010000135.1:0-5867 GCA_964482775.1 uncultured Tissierella sp.
CTACTTCTAGATCAGTATTTTCCTCTATTAAAATCTTTGCCATATTCATCAATATAGTTATTTCAGAGAATTGTCCTTCTAATAGGACTATCTTTTTATTGTCATCAGTGCCACCACTACATGCTACCAATGATACTGCCAATAAAGCTATTACTAATAATAATGAAATCTTTTTTCTTAAATTAAACATATCCACTCTCCCTTTATCTTGCCTTTAATCTTTTTTCTATATATCCCATAGCTCCATCAAAAATCAAGGCCATAGCCATTAGTGTAAGTGTTGCTTTCATCAAAGTGCTCATATCTTGTATCAATATGGCTCTGTTGATTGTAGATCCAAGTCCACCTCCACCTACAACAGCACCAAATACTGCTGTACCTATAGAAGTTACCACAGCAATTCTAATACCTGTAAATATCATTGGAAAGGCCAAGGGTATTTCTACTTTAAAAAGCCTTTGTAGCTTTGTCATACCCATTCCTATAGCAGCCTCTCTTATACCAGGATCAATATCACTTAATCCTACATAAGTGTTTCTTACTATTGGTAGTAAAGAGTAAAGAACTAGACCAATAATTACAGTGGTGCTTGTTGCCCCAAAGACTAGCATAATAGTACCTAATAAGGCTAGGACCGGAATAGTCTGTAGTACATCTACAACCCACAATATTGACTTTCTAGCAGGCTTGAATATATATACAATCACACCTAAAATCAATCCAAATATGGTAGTAAATAAACTTGCCATAAATACTAAATATAGATGTTGAAGTATTCTTGATAGATCCATTACTCCTCACCTCTTTTCAATCCCCTAGGAGTAACTTTTCTTTGGATATAATCAATTAAATATCCTAAAGACATTGCTAAAATAGCAGATGGCAAAGCTCCACCAAGGATTAAGATTTGATTGTTTGTTTCAATTCCACGATATACAAATTCACCTAATCCACCTAGACCTATCATAGCAGCCAGAACAGCCCAGCTTACTGTATATATGGTAGCCATCCTAAGACCACTAAATATTGAACTCATAGCAAGAGGTAGCTCAACCTTATACAATATTTGCATATTGGTCATACCACAACCCCTAGCTGCTTCTTTGAGGCTTTTGTCTACACCAACTATTCCAGTATAGGTGTTTTTAAGTATTGGAAATAATGCATATATTGATAGCGCTATAATTACCGTAATAGGAACCATGCCAAAGTATATAAATAAGACACCTATAAAGACTAGCCCTGGAATAGTCTGAAATATACCAACTATAGGAATTACAATACTAGAAAGCTTAGGCGCTCTTGATAAGAGTATTCCTAAGGTTAATGCAATGACAAATCCAATTCCTACTGATATAAAGACAAACTGTAAATGAGTGATAATTGCTGCTACAAGCTTCTCACCATATTTTTCTAGAAATTCTATAATCAATGTTCATCACCCCAGACTACACTTGCTAAGGCTTTAGTCATACTAGTTCTAGTTATTATTCCTGCTACGGTTTTATTTCTGTTCAAGACCACTACAAAATCTGCTTTTGTCTCAATAATCTTGTCAAATGCATCCTTTGCGTTTGATGTGACTAGAACAGTTTCAAAGCTTTCATCTATCATACTTCCAATCATCTGGCCAGGCTTACCATGCTCTCTTATATTCTCAATAGTAACTACTCCCACATACTTGTTATTTTCATCAATGACAACAGCAGTATTTAATTCCCTCTGTTTCATAATTGACAAACTTTCAAGTGTTTTTCTAGTCTTAGGTAGAGTTAAGACCCTAGTCTTCATAACATCAGAACATGATAAGTCATTGCTATTTCTTGAGTAGGATAACTTTCCTAAAAAGTTACTGATGATATCAGCAGCTGGATTGCTTAACATTTCCTCAGGAGAAGCACATTGTAAAATTTTACCCTTATTCATAAAGACAATCTTATCCGCCATTTTAACAGCTTCATCCATATCATGTGTTACAAAGATTATTGTCTTGTTTAGCTTTTTCTGTAGTACCTTTAATTCATCCTGTAGACTATCTCTAGTCATAGGATCTAAGGCACCAAACGGTTCATCCATTAGTATTATTGGCGAATCTCCTGCAAGAGCCCTTAAGACACCAATTCTCTGTTGCTGACCTCCACTTAACTCATTAGGATATTTCTTAGCGTTCTGATCATATGGTAAATCAACTAGTTCTAATAGTTCATGGACTCTTTGATTACATTTTTCTTTGCTCCACTTTAATAGCTTAGGTACTACCATAATATTTTCTTCTATAGTCATATTGGGAAATAATCCTATCTGTTGAATTACATAACCAATTTTACGCCTAAGCTCTACTGCATCCATATCCATGATATTATGATTATCAATAGATATAGTTCCTCCATCCATTTTAATTAACCTATTAATCATTTTAAGTGAAGTAGTTTTACCGCAGCCTGATGGCCCAATAAATACTACAAACTCTCCATCACCAATTGTTAAATTCAAGTTATCAACTACAGTTACATCATTGTAGTTCTTCTTGACATTTTCAAAAACAATCATACTTTACTCCTTTCAACTTCTTTTATTAAATCTCAAATAATTATCTCCTTTCTTAGGATATACCTAAATAAAAAATATTGCAACAACTTCATCCTCTCGTGTGAGTTGTTGCTTTTGTTCTGATTAACATTATAACTGAATTTGAGCATTCTAAAATTTTTTTAAATTTTTTCAACAATTCCTAAATATAACTCAAAATTCAATATACTTTATATATAACCCTTTATAAATAAAACCTATACCAAACAATTATGTATTGATTGTTTTAATAGTAAATGTTATATTATATTGGATTGATTGATAAATATCAAATTATCATTTAAATTTAGGAGGTACATATATGTCAACAGAGAAACAACTATCAAGAAAGGAATTCTTGAAAAAGACTGGTATAACACTTGCAGGAGTGGCTGTGTCAGGATCCTTACTTACAGCATGTTCTGCACAACCAACTGCATCACTAGATGAATCAAAAACACCTGAATGGCCATTTGTATACAAAAAAATTGATCCAGCAGTTGCTGAAGAAAG
This sequence comes from uncultured Tissierella sp., assembly GCA_964482775.1. GTDB lineage: Bacteria > Bacillota > Clostridia > Tissierellales > Tissierellaceae > Tissierella_B. The sequence goes on from CAYZZR010000135.1 coordinate 3,082, forward strand.
AGCCTTTAATGCCTATAAAGAATTGGGTGGCTGAGGTATCGGTGTAGCCGAAGGGTTCTTCGGTACGTTAGCAGATGAAGTAGGATATCCATTCAATCAAATACCTACTGGAATGTTTATAAATGCATCTAGTGGATACCAACATGCTAGTTTATGTGGTAGTGTAGGTGTTGCAGCTAATTGCATAGGTGCAGTTTGTGATGCTGATACTTCTAAGAAGCTTATTATGGAGCTTGTAAAATGGTATAAACAAGCAGATCTACCTATATATCAGCCAGAAGGTCTGAATTTAAAAACTACTGTTGCGGGATCAACACTTTGTGATGACTCAGTTTCTATTTTTATGGAAGCTCAAGGCGTTGCATATGGCGATCCAGAGAGAAAAAGTCGTTGTGCAGGAGTTGCAGCAGATTGTACTAGAAAAGCAGTAGAAATATTAAACGCACATTTTGCTTAATAATTATGTTTGTAAAATCCCCTTCTTAACTATTGAAGGGGATTTTTTCGCTTCTTTTTTATAGTATAATAAAAGCAGTTAATATAAAGGAGGGATTCCATGGAACAGATATATTTAGAAAAAAAGGATTGTTGTGCCTGCAGTGCCTGCTTTAATGTTTGCCCTACAGATTCAATTACCATGACTAGTGATAGTGAAGGCTTCTTATATCCAGTCATAGCTCAGGATTTATGTATAGATTGCAATAGATGTAGAGAAGTTTGTCCTTTGATTACAGAAGGTAGCTATAAAGAAGAATCCATACCAGAATTTTATGTTGCAAAGCATAAAAATGTAGATGTTTTAAACAAATCTACTTCAGGTGGTGCATTTACTGCCCTTTCTGATGCTATATTAGCCCAAGATGGCATTGTTTATGGGGTTGATTTTGATGATGAATATAGAGTACTACATAGAAGATCAGTGAATTATGAAGAAAGAAATAGAATGAGAATTTCTAAGTATGTTCAAAGTGACATGACCAATATATTTCAAGAAGTAAAAAAGGATTTAGAAAATGGAAAGAAGGTCTTGTTCACTGGTACTCCTTGCCAAAACGCAGGCTTACGTGGTTATCTTTCAGCTAGCAACTTGACTAAAAATCTATATTCTTGCGATGTAATCTGTCATAGTATACCAAGCCCTTTAATCTGGGAGGACTATAAGAGACTATTGGAAAAGGAACATGGTGGAATACTTACTGATGTTCAATTTAGGTCTAAAATTATAGAATGGAGTAGAGAAAACAGTAACAATTCATTCCTCTTTAAAACCTCATCAAGTGAGGAAATACACAATGATGATAGATACTATAGGCTTTGGTTTGGGACAAGAACAGTATGCAGACCTTCTTGCTATGATTGTCATTTTACAGATATTCATAGAGCAAGTGATATAACCGTAGCAGATTATTGGGGCATTGAGAAATATGCTCCAGAATGGATGGATGTAAAGGGTGTCTCTGTAATATTGGTCAACACACATAAAGGTGAGGAATTACTTCATAAATGTGATAAAAGTTTAGAATATGAAAAAAGACCAATGGAAGAATCCTTGAATGAGCAACAAAGACTAAGTGAACCAACAAAGATACCAGAAAATAGAGCTGAATTCTGGCAAGATTATGAAAAGTTTGGATTTGAATATATTATTGATAATTTAAAGTAAAATAAAAGCACTTCTTAGGCTCATAAACCAAGTCTTAGAAGTGCTTTTCATATATGGCTAAATCAATGATTCTCCTAAAAGAGAGCCTATCAAAGGTATTGTCATCTTAGCTGTTCGATTTTTATGGTCTATAAGCGGATTTACTTCTACAAATTCAGCGCTTATTACCTTTTCTGTCATAGCAATCATTTCTAGGGCAAGATTGCATTCTCTAAATGTCAATCCTCCTTCTACCCTTGTACCGGTTCCTTGAATATATATTGGATCCATGCAATCTACATCAAAGCTAACATGAATGCCATCTGTTCCTTGTGAAGCTATGGCTATGGCCCTTTCAATAATATCAGTCATACCATACCTATCTACCTCATGCATAGTGAAAACAGTGATTCCTAATTGCTTGAGAAATTTTTTCTCTCCTGAATCTAAATCTCTACAACCTACATAGACTAATTTGTTGCCTTTTAAGGAATTACTACCGCTTATACTAGTAAGCATCTCATGACCAAAGCCTAAGCTGACTGCAACTGGCATTCCATGAATATTGCCTGTTGGAGATGTCTCCTCTGTATTTATATCCCCATGAGCATCAAACCATATTACTCCTATATCTTTTTTGCTTTCTAATACACCTGCTAGAGAACCAATTGCAATACTATGATCTCCTCCAAGGATTAAAGGAAATCTTCCTTCAGTCATAACCTGACTTACCTTGTCACGTAGTTGAGTATTTACTCTTGCTACTTCATCTAAGTATCTTAGCTTGGTACCTTCTTTTAGAACTCCAAGTGGTCTATTGGCAAGTATATCTCCTTCGTCCTTAACCTCATAACCTAACTTCTGCAAGCTTTCAACAATACCAGCAAACCTTATAGCAGCTGGGCCTAAAGAAGTCCCTGAGGTACCTGCTCCAAGATCGCTAGCTACACCTATTATAGATATATTAGAATTAATTGTTGGTTTCATTACATTTCTCCTTTGTATTGTAGTAGCGCAATAAATTTATCTTTTTCATTTTAATATTAGCAAAATAAGTAAATATATGCAATTAATCTTTTAAGCTTCAAAGAAACTGCTTGCAGTTTCTACACACTGCTGCAACGAGGTGGGAGATTTAGGCTTC
>CAYZZR010000136.1:0-5845 GCA_964482775.1 uncultured Tissierella sp.
GCTACGCTCAAACAGTGCAAGTTGCTTAAGGATTTTTATCTACGTTTGCTAAGAATTATCTCACGTCCTGCAAATGTTCACTTAATATTTCTATTATTTTTTACTTAATGAACTTTGCAAAAAGGGGGCGGTTCCATTTTTGAAGGAACCGGTACCTTTGGGCATTTATTTTGAAGAATTGATGTCGCTTAGGTATCTGTAAATTGTGGCTTCTGAACTATGTAGCAGCTTTGCTACATAAGGTATGGCTCCCTTTAGCATGAAGATTCCTTTGTTGTTTAGAATCTTTACTATATCCATTTTTTCAGCTTTATTTAAGCGTTCAATAGGGATTGAGCTGTTCTTTAATACTCTATTGATTGCGTTGTCGGCTACTTCCTCCATAGTGGAACCAATATTGTCTGATTCATCGGAGAACTTTATGTTTTCGATTTTTTCAAAGTTGTTTTTTTGAATTAGCTCATTAGGATGAATAAGAGTCATTAACTGATTTCCCAATTCTTTAAAGCTAGAATCATCGAAATTTATGCATAATAGTCCGATTAATTCTTTATTTGAATCCTTAATATATAGGCTTGAAGAACGTAGTATCTTTCCATCTCTTAGGACGCTATTGTAATTTGCCTTGTAGTCTAGCTCATAATATGTCCTTTGTGCTATAGATTTTAAGATGGATTCCGTAAGGGGGGCTCCTAGGCCTCGATTACTTATGTGACCATTGGCTATTGCAATAATGGATTTATCTTCCCTTCTTAAATCATATAATACGATTTCATAGGATGGTCCTAAGGTAACTCCTAGAAATTCTACTTGTTCAATGTAATATAGCATTATATCCTTTTCCATTTTGCCTCCTAGAATTAAGTTATTATTGCTTAAATTATAAGATAATAATTGTTTTATTACAATAGATTGAACTAAAAATATTATTAAAGTAATAAAATATTATCAAAAACGACAATTATTTCAGATAAAAACTATAGATTTATGGAAGTTTAAATAAAAAATATTACATATTGCAAAAATATTATTAATATGATACTCTTAACAAAGGAAAACATTTTCATTTTAAATTTAAAAGGAGGAATTCATATGGCTATTAAGTATGTTGCTGAACCCTTTAGAATCAAGATGGTAGAAACCATCAAGGTTCTTAGCAGAGAAGAAAGGGAGCAAAGAATTAAGGAAGCTAAGTACAATCTTTTTAGTTTGAAGGCTGAAGACGTTTATATTGACCTCTTAACAGATAGTGGAACAAATGCTATGAGTGACGATCAATGGGCGGGAGTTATGAAGGGTGACGAGGCTTATGCAGGTGGTAGAAGCTACTTTAAACTATTAGATGCAGGGAAGGATATTTTTGGATATGAATATATCCAACCTGTTCACCAAGGTAGAGCTGCTGAAAAAGTATTGTTTGGTTTGTTGATGGGACCTGGTAAATATGCAATATCCAATACTTTCTTTGATACAACAAGAGCTCATGTTGAAATAGCTGGAGCTAGAGCTTTGGATTGTTCAGTTCCTGAAGCCAGTGATCCTACTTTAAGAGTACCTTTTAAAGGAAATATGGATGTTGAGAAGTTAGAGAGACTTATAAATGAACATGGTAAAGAAAATATTGCTTTAGTAGTTATGACTATAACCAATAACTCAGTTGGTGGACAGCCAGTATCAGTTCAAAACATGAGAGATGTATCAGCTATTTGTAAAAAATACGGAATACCTCTAAACATTGACTCAGCTAGACATGCTGAAAATGCTTACTTTATAAAACAAAGAGAAGAAGAGTTCAAAGATACTCCTATTAAAGATATAATCAAGGAAATATTTAGCTATGCAGATATGTTCACCATGAGTGCTAAAAAAGATGGAATTGTAAACATGGGTGGATTGATTGGTGTAAAGAATGACAAGGATTTGTTCCAAAGAGTAAAGGGAAATACTATTTCCTTTGAAGGATTTACCACATATGGTGGCCTTTCTGGTAGAGACCTTGAAGCTTTGGCCATTGGACTTTATGAAAGCTTAGATGTTGATTATCTAAGATATAGAATAGGTCAATTGGAATATCTTGCAAGTAGATTAGATGATGCAGGTATTGTATATCAATCACCAGTAGGAGGCCATGGAGTATTTATAGATGCAAAAGCAATGTTCCCACATATTCCATACAATGAATTCCCAGGCCAAGCCTTGGCAGTGGAGCTTTATTTAGAAGCTGGAATTAGAACATGTGATATTGGTTCATATATGTTGGGAAATGACCCAGATACAGGCCAACAATTGAAATCAGAATCAGAATTTACAAGACTTGCAATTCCAAGAAGAGTTTATACACAGGCTCATTTTGATGTAATGGCAGATGCTCTTATTGCTATAAAGGAAAGAGCTTCAACAGTTCCAGGCTATAGAATAACTTGGGAACCACCGGTACTTCGCCATTTCCAATCTAGCCTAGAGCCAATAAAATAACGAGGTGAAGATGTCCCTCGCCTCGTTGCAGCGGTGTTTGAGATTCCTGCAAACAGTTTCTTCGAAGCTTAAAAAATTTAGCTTAATATGTAATGCCTTAATTTGATCTATATGTTGTCGTTTATACATCTTTAATAAAATGGAAGAGGTGTGGCTATGAATGATAAGAATCAAGTAAGCATCGATAGTGTAGGCAGAGATACCTTTAGTAATCGTTTAGGCTTTATTTTAGCATGTGTTGGTTCAGCAGTTGGGATGGGAAATATTTGGTTATTTCCCTTTAGAGTTGGTCAATTTGGAGGATTTGCCTTTTTAGTTCCTTATTTTACTTGTGTATTTTTATTAGGCTTCACAGGAGTAATTGGAGAGATGTCCCTTGGTAGAGCTATGAAAACAGGACCTCTTGGAGCCTTTAAAAATGCTATGGAAAGAAGAGGAAAAAAGAACGGAGACCTTATTGGTCTGGTGCCTGTTATTGGTTCATTGGGAATAGCTATTGGTTATGCAGTAGTAGTAGGTTGGATACTAAGATCACTATTTGGTGCCATTACTGGGGCTATGATAGCTGCACCGGATAGTGGAGCATATTTTGGTCAAATAGCTGGTCCTTTTGGAAGTATTGCTTGGCATATGTTGGCAATAATTCTTACATTAGTTGTTATGAATGCAGGAATTTCTTCTGGAATTGAAAAGCTTAATAAATTTATGATGCCAGCATTCTTTGCATTATTTGTAATTTTGGCTATAAGAGTGGCGTTTTTACCAGGAGCAATGTCAGGTTATGAGTTTATGTTTAATGCAGATTGGTCTGCAATATTAAGTCCAAAGGCGTGGGTATATGCTATGGGGCAAGCTTTCTTCTCTTTATCAATTGCTGGCTCAGGTACAGTGGTGTATGGTTCTTACTTAAAGGATTCAGAAGATGTAGTTAATTCAGCAAAGTTCGTTGCAATATTTGATACAATAGCGGCTACATTGGCGGCACTTGTAATTCTACCAGCAGTATTTGCATTTGGAATGGATCCAGGTGCAGGACCTCCACTTATGTTTATTACTATGCCGGAAATATTCAAACAAATGGCGGGTGGTCATTTAATTGCTGTAATATTCTTTATAGCTGTATTATTTGCAGGGTTAACTTCTTTAGTTAATTTAATGGAAACACCTATAGAAGCACTTCAAAACAGATTCAATTTCTCAAGAACCAAGGCTGTAGCTACTATAGGAATTATAACAGCGGTGGTTGGACTTTTTGTTGAAAATGGCGATGTATTGGGAATATGGATGGATGTTATGAGTATTTATGTAATTCCTCTTGGAGCTATATTAGCTGCTATAATGTTCTTCTGGGTGTGCGGAGATAATTTTGTTAGAGAACAAGTTCAGCTTGGAAGAGAAAAGGCTGTTGGGGCTTGGTTCTTGCCAGCTGGGAAGTATATATTCTGTGGTATAGCTATATTTGTATATATTGCAGGTATATTTTACGGTGGTATCGGTTAAAACTTTGAACCCCCTTATGGTATTAGGCTCAAAAGCCTGATACCATAAGGGGTGTTTTTTTGTCAATTGTTATTATCTATTTCCTACAAAATATGACTTAAGTCCCTATATATAATTCTACTTAAATACTTCTAGCTTATACACATGTTGTATGTTAAAATAATATGTATACAAGATGTAGTTGCAACCTATCTATTTCCATACTAGGATGTAAATAGCTTGTAACTAGGTTAGGAGGATGCTGATTGCTAAGAGTAGAAAAAAGAAATGGGAAAGTTGTTGATTTTGAAGGAGATAAAATCGAGATAGCCATAAGTAAGGCTATGAAGGAAACTGATTTAGGTGATGATTCAAGTGTTTCTAAGAAGATTGCAGAGGATGTCTACAATCAATTTAGTGAATTAGAAGTGGTTACAATTGAACAAATCCAAGACTTTGTTGAAATTGAGCTTATGAGGATAAGACCAGATGCTGGAAAGAAATATATCATCTACAGAGAGGAAAGAACCAAGCTAAGAGAACAAGGCTGGAATATGACCGATCTTCAAAGAGATATATATGAGAAAAAGTATAGATATGATTCAGAAACCTTCGATCAATTTTTAGATAGAGTAAGTGGAGGAAACAACCCTATCAAGAAGGCTATTAAGAACAAGAAATTTATGCCTGCTGGAAGAATTTTAGCAGGTAGAGGCTTGGACAAGCTAGGACGCAAGATTACACTAAGTAACTGTTATGTAATGCCTAAGGTAGAGGACAATATTGAATCAATATTTGATACTGCAAAGTACCTAGCTAGAACTTATTCATATGGTGGTGGGGTAGGGCTTACACTTTCAAAACTTAGGCCAAGAGGAGCCAAGGTAAATAATGCAGCTAGCACTACAACAGGTGCCGTATCCTTTATGGATCTTTATTCCATGGTTACAGGCCTTATTGGCATGAGAGGTAGACGTGGAGCTCTTATGCTTAATTTAGATGTTAGTCATCCTGATATTGAGGATTTTATAGACGTAAAGAATGACTTGAGCAAAGTAACCTTTGCAAATATTTCAGTAAATATAAACGATGAGTTCATGCAAGCAGTTAAGCTTGATACAGAGTATGATTTGTACTTTAAGGTTGAATCAACTGGTGAAGAAATCATTAAAAAAGTCAATGCTAGAAATCTATTTAGAATATTGGCAAAGAATAACTGGAACATGGCAGAACCAGGTATACTTTACAAGAATAGAATCGATACATGGCATTTGATGAGTGAAGATAAGGAATTCGAATATACTGGTGTAAACCCTTGTGCTAAGTGATTTGGCTCAAGTAAAAAATCGAGCAAAATCGGTGAAGCCTAAATCATAAGATACTTGTATAGCATATAATTTCGGTATATAATTTAATAAAATGGTAATACCGAGGTGGTTATATGCAAACTAAAATATGTAGGACTTGTAAGAAAGAACTAGATTTATCATTCTTTAATAAAGACAAAAATGGAAAATATGGAGTAAGAGGTTCTTGTATAGAATGTACTAAAAAAGGAAAAGACCAAGAAAGAATTTTAAACAGAATGAGAGACTATAAAAAGCAAGTAACTAAAGATGGTGATACTCGTTATTGGAAAAGAAGAGCATCTGTAAGTAATTACAGAGCAAAATCTTTATATAATATATTGAGTCAAGTTACAGGCGAGCAATTAATGAATAAATTTGAAAATAATCCTTATTGTGTTTATTGTGAAGAATCTTTTAGAAATCATATTGAAGCTAAAATTGAACATGTTATACCATTAGCAAAAGCCGGAATCCATACAATTCAGAATATAGAATTTGCTTGTGGAAGATGTAATAGTTCAAAGAATGATAAAGATGAAAAA
>CAYZZR010000137.1:0-5728 GCA_964482775.1 uncultured Tissierella sp.
AGAAAGAGAAAAATATACTATAGCTACCAAATGCTATGCATATAGTGAGGAAATGGCAAGGAATAGTCTAGAATTAGCTCTAAAGGAGTTAGGAACCGACTACATAGATATATTTTTGTTACATGAGCAAGAGAGTGTTCATACTATAAGAGGACATTATGATGCAATAGAGTATTTTTTGAAAGCTAAAGAGCAAGGAAAAATAAGGGCTATAGGGATATCAACTCATAAAGTCGCAGGAGCAAAAGGTTTTAAAGAATATGATGAATTGGACATAATTCACCCTATAGTAAATAAAAATGGCATTGGTATTCATGATGGAACAATAGATGATATGTTGATGATCCTAAAGGATTTAAAAGCAGAGGCTAGGGGAATATATGCGATGAAGCCTTTAGGTGGTGGGCATCTTATTAAAGAAGCTGAAAATGCTTTTAATTTTGTGAAATCACTAAGCTTTATTGATTCCATAGCTATAGGTATGCAATCAGTAGATGAAATAGATGCTAATGTACAATTGATGGAAGAAGGCATCATATCAGAAAATTTAAAATCTAGAATCAAAAAGAAAAACAGACAATTATCTATTGCCGATTATTGTATTGGCTGTGGCAATTGTGAAAAGAGATGTCAACAAAAGGGTATAGAAGTCATCAACAATAGGGCTGTAGCAAACGAAAACTGTATATTGTGTGGCTATTGTGCCACAGTTTGCCCTGAATTTTGTATTAAAGTAATTTAACTGGAGATGGATATGGAAAGAATCTTAGGATTGGATGTTGGAGATAAGTATATTGGAGTTGCTGTAAGTGATTTGTTACAGTTTACAGCTCAAGGTTTGACTACAATAAAAAGAGAGAGTAAAGAAAAAGATTTTAAGGCGATTGAGAACTTATTGAATGAATACCAAATTAAAAAAGTAGTAGTAGGATTGCCTAAAAACATGAATGGTTCTATGGGACCTCAAAGTGAAAAGGTGATCAAGTTTGCTGAGAAAATTAAAAATAAATTTAATATAGATTTAATATATATTGATGAACGATTAACAACTGTTTCAGCTGAGCGAATTTTGATTGAGTCAGAAGTAAGGCGAGAAAATAGAAAGAAAGTAATTGATAAGATTGCTGCGTCATATATATTACAAACATATCTTGATAGAAAGGAAGTGTGATTTTTATGGGACAAAGGCATTTGTTTTACGATGAATTAGGAAATGAAATAGAGTTTATTGTCAAAGCCAAATTTAGTCTAGATGATACGGATTATGTGGCTATGTTACCAGCGGAGGATATTGAATCAGCTACATATATCTTAAGAATTGATTTAGATGAAAATGGAGATGAGATTCTTGTAGGTATTGATGATGAAGAATTAAAAGACGCTGAAGAAGCCTATGAAGAGCTAGTAAAGGAAAACTTACAATAATAATAGAGAGATTTAATTTGTAATATAAAATATTTATGAACGGGTGATTTTGTGGAGATAAATATTGAACAATATAAGAACATATTGCAAAAAGAAGGGTATAAATTAACTAATCAAAGACGAGACATACTAAAAGCTATTATTAACAATAAGCATGAACATTTAAGTAGTGAAGATGTATATGGAATAGTTTCTAAGGAAAATCCAGAAATAGGAATAGCTACAGTGTATAGAACACTACTGCTATTTGAGAAACTAAGCATAGTTTATAAAATAAATTTTGATGATGGGCTTACTCGTTATGAAATTAATTTAGGCACAGAAAATCACCACCATCATCATCTGATATGTTTAAAATGTGGAAAGGTAAGAGAAGTACAAATGGACTTATTAGAGTCTTTAGAAAGCAAAATAGAAAACGAAGGAAACTTTAAAATAGTAGACCATAATGTGAAATTTTATGGCTATTGTTTAGAATGTACAAGGAATGAGAAAGAATCGGAGGATTGATAGTAGTGGCAAAACCAAGTAAGTTAAAAATTATCCCTTTAGGTGGTATGGGGGAAATAGGAAAGAATATAACAGTCATTGAATATAAAGATGATATAATTATTATAGATTGTGGTATGACTTTTCCAGAAGATGAGATGTTAGGTGTTGACATAGTTATACCTGATATAACTTATCTTATCAAAAACAAAGCAAAGATAAAAGGAATTGTATTGACTCATGGTCATGAGGATCATATAGGAGCAATACCATATGTACTAAAAAAAGTTAATATTCCAATATATGGGACTAGACTTACCCTAGGCATACTTCAAACAAAGTTAAAGGAGCATAATCTAGGTGATGTCAGCCTAAATGTTGTTTCCTTTGGAGAACATTATAAGTTAGGAGCTTTTGATGTAGAATTTATAAGAACTAGTCATAGTATTCCTGATAGTGCAGCAATTGCAATAACATCTCCACTAGGAACCATAGTTCATACAGGAGACTTTAAAATAGACTTTACTCCAATATCTGGAGACATAATGGATTTAAATAGGTTTGCTGAGTTAGGTAACAAAGGTGTATTGGCGCTTTTATCTGATAGTACCAATGTTACAAGACCAGGTTATACTATGAGTGAAAGCACAGTTGGAGAAACATTTAGAGAGTTATTTTCACAAGCTACTAGCAGAATTATAGTTGCAACCTTTGCATCAAATGTTCATAGAATTCAACAGATTATTAATGCAGCTGAACTAAACAACAGAAAGGTAATTTTATCTGGTAGATCTATGGTAAACGTTACAACTGTTGCCAATGAGTTAGGCTATTTAGATGTTCAAGAAGGAACTTTAATAGATATAAACGACATGAATAAATATAATGCTAATGAATTAGTAATTATAACAACTGGTTCTCAAGGTGAACCAATGTCAGCATTAACAAGAATTGCATATTCTGAGCATAGAAAAATCGAATTGAGTTCTGAAGATTTGGTAATCATATCTGCTACACCTATACCTGGAAACGAAAAAACCGTTTCTAAAATTATCAATAAAATTATTGAAAATGGTACCAAGGTAGTTTATGAATCCTTAGCTGAAGTTCATGTTTCAGGCCATGCTTGTCAAGAGGAATTAAAGATGGTTCATGCATTAGTTAAGCCAAAGTACTTTATTCCAGCTCATGGTGAACCAAGACATTTAAAAATTCATGCTAACATAAGTGCTGCTATGGGTACACCAAAAGAGAATATATTTATTCTTGAAAATGGTCAAACCTTAGAGTTTACTAAGGAAAGTGCAAACATAGGATCAACAGTTCAAGCAGGAAATATTCTTGTTGATGGCTTAGGAGTTGGAGATGTAGGTAATATTGTATTAAGAGATAGAAAGCATCTTTCTGAAGATGGTTTAATAGTAGTAGTGGTTACAATGAGTAAACAAGATGGCAGAGTTGTATCTGGTCCAGATATTGTATCTAGAGGATTTGTATATGTAAGAGAATCTGAAGATTTGATGGATGAAGCAAGAAATGTTGTAAAAGCAGCTTTAGCAGAATGTGAAAAGAAGAAAATTACAGATTGGGCAACATTAAAATCTACTGTTCGAGATTCTCTAAGAAGCTATCTTTATGAGAAGATAAAGAGAAATCCGATGATTTTACCAATCATTATGGAGGTTTAGAATAATCCCTAGTTCTCTAGGGATTTTCCTTTTTAATGTTATAAAATAGTGTTATAATAATATGAAAGATAGACTCTGTCTTTCATATTATTGCAGCAAGAAAAATAAGAAGAATAGGAGGGATTCTATGAATATCCGTTATTTAACCAAAGCAAGTCTTATAGCAGCTATATATGTGATTTTAGTATTGCTTCAGACATTGCCTTTTCCAATAGCTTCACTGACATTTGGACCAATTCAGCTTAGAATTGCTGAAGGCTTAGCTCTTTTACCTTTAGTAGAGGCTGCAGCAGTACCAGGGGTATTTGTGGGATGCTTAATAGCAAATTTGTTGATTGCTCCATATTCAGGATTTGGTTTAATTGATATATTTGGTGGTAGCTTAGTTACCCTATTGGCAGCTTATTTGACCTCAAAGATGAAGAATAAAATAACAGGAATTATACCTCCAGTTGTATTAAATGGTTTAATAGTATCCATCTGGGTATCCTATTTTACAAAAGTTCCATACATATATACTGTATTAGGTGTTGGTGGAGGAGAACTAGCTTCCGTAGCTATTTTTGGAAGTGTTTTGTTATATGTTTATGAAAAGGCTACAAATTTCAAAGAATGGTAAATCTTATAGGTGGTAACACCTATTAATTTTGCTCATTTTAAACAAGGGATGATTAAATTGACTAATATAAATGAAGAATATATTGAAGATTATATAAGAAGCATAACTCCTAAAAATAATGATTATTTGATTGATTTAGAGGCCTTTGCTCATGAAAATCATGTTCCCATTATAGAGCCTGAAGTAGCTCAGCTATTGAAAGTTCTATTGAAAAACAACAAGCCTAAGAACATATTAGAGGTAGGAACTGCAATAGGTTATTCAGCTTTAATCATGGCTGAGGCTACTTTGGATAGCACTAAAATTACAACAATTGAAAGAAATGAAGAAATGATTATACATGCAAAAAAGAATATTTCCAGCTCTCCTTTTAATCATAGGATAAGAATAATTCAAGGTGATGCAGAGGAGATATTACCACATTTAAGTGAAGTTTACGATTTTGTTTTTTTAGATGCAGCAAAAGGACAGTACATGGAATTTTTTGATTATTGTAGAAGTTATTTAAAACCTGGTGGAATGATTGTATCTGATAACGTATTGTACAAAGGTATGGTAGCCAGTGATGATCTGGTTGTTAAGAGAAAAAAAACTATAGTAAGAAGACTAAGAAGTTTTTTAACATATATAAATGAAATAGATGGCTATACATCTTGTGTAATGCCTTTAGGTGATGGTGTAGCTTTAACATATAAGGAGGAAAAATAGTGAAGAAAATTGAATTGTTAGCTCCTGCTGGGGATTTGGAAAAGCTAAAAATGGCAGTCCTCTACGGTGCTGATGCAATATATTTGGGTGGCGAAGCATTTGGGCTTAGAAAAGCATCTAAGAATTTTTCGATTGATAAGATTGAAGAAGGTGTCAAATTTGCACATGATAGAGGAAAAAAGGTATATGTAACTCTAAATATAGTGCCTCATAATGAAGATCTAGTTGGACTAGAAGATTATGTAACCAGTTTAGCCAATATCAATGTAGATGCAGTTATAGTATCTGATCCAGGAATGTTTATGATAATAAAAAGAACAGTGCCAAACATGGAGATTCATATAAGTACACAAGCAAGTGTGACTAATTATGAAACCATAATGTTTTGGTACAATCTAGGGGCAAGAAGAATAGTCCTTGCACGTGAATTGTCCTTTAAGGAAATAAAGGAGATTACCTCTAAGATACCAGATGATTTAGATATAGAGGCTTTTGTTCATGGTGCCATGTGTATGTCTTATTCTGGAAGATGCTTGATGAGCAATTATATGACTGGTAGAGATGCAAATATGGGTGATTGTGCTCAACCTTGCAGATACAAATATGCTGTAGTTGAAGAGAAAAGACCAGGAGAATATTTCCCTGTTGAAGAACATGAAGAAGGAACCTTTATTTTCAATTCCAAGGATCTTTGTATGATAGAATATATACCAGAGCTTATTGAATCAGGCATATTTAGCTTTAAAATCGAAGGTAGAGTCAAGAGCTCATATTATGTAGCAACAGTAATAAGAGCTTA
>CAYZZR010000138.1:0-5718 GCA_964482775.1 uncultured Tissierella sp.
ATTTCTGCAGTTACTCCCTCGACTATGGTAATTAAGGCAATAATTGCAGTAACACCTATTACAATACCTAGTACAGTTAAGAAGGATCTCATTCTATTTCCTATAATATTTTGCCAGGACATCTTAATGTTTTCTCTAAGCATCCTCCTCAGCTCCTTCCGATAGGTTACCATCAAGGATTCTAACAACTCTGCTGGCATATCTAGCTATGGAAACATCATGTGTAATCATTACTATGGTACGACCTTCCTTATTAAGATCACAAAAGAGATCCATAACTTGTTTACCTGTTTTTTGATCTAAGGCACCTGTAGGTTCATCTGCTAGTAATATAGTTGGGTTGGTAGAAAGTGCTCTTGCAATAGCAACACGTTGTTGTTGACCGCCTGATAATTGATTTGGTCTATGGTCCATCTTATCATCTAAGCCAACCTTTATTAACATTTCTTCAGCTATTTTTTTACGCTCTGCTTGAGAAAACTTGGCGTAAATCAAAGGTAGCTCAACGTTTTGTCTAGCACTTAGCCTAGGCAGCAATTGAAAGGATTGGAATATAAAGCCGATTTCCTTACTTCGAATTCTAGCAAGTTGCTTCTCAGTTTGATTTGCTATATTTCTATCATCAAGTACATAGGATCCAGATGTAGGGGTATCAAGGCAACCTATAATATTCATCATAGTTGATTTTCCTGAACCGGAAGGACCTAGTATGGATATAAACTCTCCTTCATTAATTGTAAGATTTACCCCTTTAAGGACTACTTGATCCTCTTCTCCCATACGATAAGTCTTTACTATGTTTTCCATTCTTAGTATTTCTTTACTCATCTTATTCCACCCCACCTGCAGGGCCTTGGCCTGGACCAGCCATAGGATTAATGATGGTTATTGGTACTAAAATAGATTCTCCAGGCTCAATGCCCTCTGTGATTTCTACTATAATACCATCATTTATTCCAACTTTTACTGATTTAGTTACCACTTGGCCGCTTGCATCTCTATAATAAACATAAGGAAGATTATTTTCATCAAACTGCAATGCCTTCATAGATATTACTGTAGCATTTACTGCACTCTCTTTTATTATTTCAACCTCAGCAGTTAAGCCAACTCTTAGATTTTCGTTTTTTTCAAGGCTTACAATTGTCTCAAAGTATGAGACCCCATTTACTACAGTAGCTTGTTTAGATATATCTGTTACCTTTCCCTTAACATTTTCACCTATTGAGTTTATAGTTACCTCAGCATCCTTACCAAGGGAAATAGAGGCTAAGTCATATTCATCAACTTTAAGTACTATCTCTAAGTTATTAAAATTCACTATATCCATAATTGGTTTTCCCATTACAATTGATTCATTTTCTACTACATGAATATCAGATACCTCTCCATCGACTTCAGCTAATACTCTGATATCCTCTGCTTGTTTTTGCATTGAAGCCAATGATGCCTTTGCTTGGTTTAGTTGCTCCTGAGCTGTACGTATATTATTATTTATATTGCTTGCTAAATTATCAAAATTACTTTGAGCTAATTTAAGCTGCATAGCTGCGTTATCGAAAGTACTTTGTGCCTGCTCCAATTCAACTAGGGCAGCAGCTTCGATATCGTATAATCCCTTTATCCTATCTAGATTAAGCTTTGCACTATCATAACTTGATTTTGCGGATTCTAAAGCGTTGGTTGTTTGAATTGTCTGTTGTTCCTTAGATGTACCTACAGCAACATCATAATTTATTTTTGCTAGTTCCACACTTGCAGTTGCCTGGTCTAAGCTAGATGAAATGTTGCTATCATCCAATTCGAATAAAATGTCACCAACTTTTACATTGTCCCCTTCTTTAACATGAAACTTTTTAACTGATAAGCTTGTCTTAGATACAACCTCTTGACTATCCTTGGCGCTAACATTACCTTCAAAGCTATAAAATATGCTTATGTCCTGGGATTTAGCTACTTCTTCACTATAAGGATCTTCCTTTGGTTTAAGTGCATTTATAGCAATAAAAGCTATTACTAGTATTATAATGGATATTATAATTACTTTTTTCTTTGATAATTTTTTCATACGACTTTTAAACCTCCAAATTATTATTCAATTGCTTACTTAAGCATACTCAGTATACATATTAAATATTAACACAGTATGAACAAATTGGAAAATAATATTTAAGTACAAAAAGGGGCAAGGCAATCAATTACTTGATTGCCTTGAGGGGTAAAGAGGTATTTGCACAGCAATTACTTCACACCATTGCAACGAGGTGGGGGACATAACACCTAGTTATTTATTTTTACCTTTTCCATTATTACTCTTGTCTTTGTCATTGTTTCCATTGTTGTTATTACCATTATTGTCCTTATTGTTTTTCTTGTCATCTTTATTATCGTCTTTATCGTCTTTGTCATCTACATCATCTTTTTCTTCTTTAACTTTTTTATCATTGTTTTTATCTTGGATAAAAGCTTCTCTTTCATAATCCAAGACTTTTCCGGAAGTAGCATGAATGATAATCTCATATTTATAATCAATAGTTTCAACTTCAATTTCATAGGCTGGAGGATTATCGTCATCCATCTCAATTTCTAGTTTTTCTAAATCAAATATGTCTCTATATTTTTTTATGCTATTTGTAGCCTCTAAATCTTTTACAGCCTCATTGTCTATAGTTATACCTATTTTATCTAATGCAATTAATAAAGCTTGTTTTTCATCTATTTTAACAGTGTTAACTAGCTTTTTATCATCGTCTTCATCATCTTCTATATTGCTGTTATTATCTTGTTTTTTTGTCTCCTTTATTTCTGCTTGAGCATCTTTTTTTATCTCCTTTAGAGAATCTTTTGAAGCTTTGAATTCTTCTTTTGCTTCAGTTTTTAATTCCTTGTAATCTTCATCTTTTTTATCAAGATTGTCCTTAGCTTCTTTATAATCAGCTATAGCCAGCTTCTTTCCTTCTTGTATGACTTGATTTAATTCTGCTTGGGCTGTTGGCTTATCTATGCCAAAATCATCGTAGTCATCATCTTCAAGAAATTCTTTGAATTCATCAAAATCCTCAAAATCTTCAAGAGCAACAACAGTATTGTCATCTAATCTCTTTCTTGAATTAAGCTTGGTTTCTGCTGTTTTTGCATCTACTTCAACTACATATTCACTTGTATCTGTTTTTACTTTTATCTTATATATAGGAACTTCATTATCTAAGCCCTTGTCATCTAGCTCAACTACCTTGGCGGAATCATCATTGATATATTCTAGAACTGCTTTTTTTGCTGCCCTTGCAGAAACTCTTTCAGCATTTACTAAAAAACTACCTGGTAAAATAGATACTACTAAAGCTATTAGCAATGATCCGGTTACTAATGCAAATACCTTTTTTATGCTTTGTTTCTTCATTTAAACCATCTCCTTTTTCTATAACGAGGCAATGATGTCCCCCCCACTTCTTCAAGCGGTCGGGTACCTTATTCGTCAACAGGTGGTGTGTCTAAATCACCCACCTCGTTGCAATGGTGTGAAGTAATTGCTACGCAATTACCTCTGTTATTTAAATTCAATTCTATAATGATTTCTTTATCTAAACAAGTTTGAAAACCATGAAAAAACATGTTTATAAAATTATAAACATGTTTGTCTTTTAGATGTTTGAAATTTTACAATCAACTAAATTAGCTAGGTTGGCTCTCTTTCATGGAGTTTCTAAATTCATCAGTGGTCATGCCCACCTTTTTCTTAAATAAGGTATAGAAATATCTGTTGTCATAATATCCTACCTCTTCAGCAATATCCTTAGCAGTTTTTTCAGTGGATACCAATAAGGATTTAGACAGTTCAATTCTACAATTAATTATATAGTCATTTATTGTAATACCCTTTTCATTTTTGAATATTTGTCTTGCATAACTTAAGGACAAATCTATTTCTGTTGCTATTTCATCTACCGAGAAGTCCTGTCTTGTAAAATTCTTGTCTATAAAGTCTTGAATTTTATCTGCGATAGAGTCCTTATTCTGACTAGCAACTATTTTGCTGTTTTCTATATCATTATAAAATACGATTTGGTTTTCGCCATTGTCAATTGCGTGTTTAGCTGCAATCATTGCATACCTATGACTAAACTTTATACTATCTAGGTTATTTACTATAGTACCTAATCCAATGGAAACAGTGATATTTAACTCTTCAGATATTACTTTTTGCAAATTTATCAAGCTTTCCATTATAATATCAATTTGCTCATCTGAAAATTCATCTTGGTTTATAATGGAACTAATACAATTATTTGCTGTAATAGTAGCTGACCAATGTGTAGTTTGATGTATTATTTTTACAGTATCCTCCAAGTATAGATTGCTTATTTCTTCTGAATCATCCGGAATTAGGACGAAAGACATAAACTTGTCTTCATTATGAAAATTCAATATTTCCATGGTCATATCTCCATAGCTTCCATTAAATATTCTGGCCAAGTGGGATGATTTATCCTTTAAGAGCATATTATCATAGGTTTCACCAAGAAATTCATATTCATCACCTAATATAGGTCCTTCTATTGCAGGATTACCCTTTATTTTTAGGATTAATGAGTTCAAGGGCTCATAAATCCTTTTTATTGAAATAAAGCTAAATATAAGACTTGATATCATAGCTAATATAAAGAAAAAGGCCATATAGATCTCAATTCTTCTAACTTGCTTATCTAAAGATGAGTAAGGGGTAATGCTTATGAAGACCAACCCAAGATCAGGAGCTTTCCTATAGGTAACAAAGGACTTGTCTCCTAAAAAACTACTGCTTAGACTATCTTCTAAGCTCTGGCTGTTTGCAATAGAAGTATAGAATTCATCTTGTGGAATAGTAAATCCAAATCTTCCATCTAAATCGGATATTATTTCGCCCTTTCTATTAAGGATAATCATTGAGCTAAAATCATTTTCTGTATTTATTAATTTTGATAGCTTACTTTGATCTATATTTACTATAATCCCTGAATTGATCTTGCCATCTTGATTTTTTTTAGCGAAGACTAAGGAAATCAAATTTTTATCTATGATGCTATTTGGAGTATTTATACTCGTTATTCTAGGAAAGAAGAGTTCATTTTTATATGAATCATAATTTGTTTCAAATTCATCTAGGAATCTGAGTGAATCCTTATCATAAAAGCTATCTAGGCTATATGAAGAAATATTAGAGATTACAATATTAGAAGATTTATTTATTAAATATATAGAGTCTAATAAATCATTTTTTAAAATTTCGCTATCAAATAAATCAGATATAAGATTATAATTATCAGCAGAAGCTTCTTTAGAGTTAAGTATTTCGTTAATGGTCTCATTTTTAGTCCATAAATCATAATAATCACCATAAATATCAGTAAGTGAATAGTATGCAGTAGAATAAGACTGTTTTAACAGATTAGTAGCCGAATGAGTTGTCTGGATTTTTATGTTAGATGATACAAATCTAGACACAACAATCATAAGGATTCCTGTTAAAAAAACAGATACAATCAAAAATGAAGTGATTAGTCTTATTAACAATCTGTTATTGGTAAATATTTTTTTAGGTTTCACTTGTATACACCTACTTTAGTGGTTGTTTTTAGCTTTTCTTTTCAAGACATCCCTTAATCTAGTTTCCTCATTGTTTCTTATATCTTTAATGTTTGGTATATGTTTATATAAACTTTGTAGACCTATAAAAACTGC